>JBEICS010000227.1:0-4499 GCA_040383925.1 Acidimicrobiaceae bacterium
CCCAGCGGCCCCGCCCTCAGCGATGCCACCGTCGAGTCGCTACGCGCCGGCCAGGTGAAGTTGGCGGCCGAGCAGGCCCGCCACGAGATCACCTTCCGCGAAGACCTCGCCGCCATCGCCGAACAGCTGCGCCAACTCCGCGCCCGCGCCTGACGCGTCGGCCGCAGCACGGCCGCTCGTCAGCCGCCGAGCAGGCGGCAGCGGATCGAAATCAGCCCTGGGCGAGCAGGTCGAGTGCTTGCTTCACCAGGGCCCGCGCCTGGGCGTTGAGCTCGGCGTACTTGGCGAAGTCGGGCAGTGCCGCGTCGGCCTGGGCGAACAGCTCGTCGGCCTGGGCCAACAGTTCGGCCGGGTCTTGCGACGTGCTCGGGTCGGTGGGCTCGGTCGGGTCGGTCGGGTCCGTGGGCTCGGTAGCGCCACCCACCACGTCGCCGAGGTCGGTGGAGAAGCCCGGGAACAACTTGCCCAGCGCCTGCTGCAGCGACGTGCCGAACGCGGCCTTGCCCTGGTACGACACCAGGACGAACCGGTACGACAGCTGCTTCGAGGTGTCGGATTCCACGTAGAGCGGCCGCACGTACAACAGACCGTCGCCCACCGGTACCAGTTGCAGATCGCCGTAGTAGACGGTGGAACCCTTCTGGTCGAGCAACGTGATCTGCTGCGAGATGGACGGGTCGCTCTCGATCGTGGCGGCCACGGTGGCGGGGCCGTCGACCGCACCCTGCACCACGTAGGCCGACAACTGGCCGTAGGTGTCGGGCTCGCTGCTGGCCAGCATGAACGCCTGCAGTTCGGTGCGGTTGTCGTTGGTGCTGAACGGCACGAACGGACGGAGCAACTGGAACGACGCCTCGGCCTGCCCGGGCGCTCGGAACATCGAGTAGTACGGAACGAAACGCGCCGTGCCCGCCTCGCTGGCGAAGGCATCGGCAGCAGTCGACACCGCGTCAGGGTCGTTGACGATAACGGCTGAAGCCGCACCTGTCTCGATGAGCCGCGGCTGGATGCTGGGGCCTTGCGCCACCGACCAGGCACCGTCGCGGCCGTAGAAGGCCGACGGGTCGAGGCGATACTTCGAGTAGTGCGCGGTCTGCACCCGGAACAGGTCCTCGGGGTAGCGGAGGTGGCTACGCAGGTCGCCCGGCATCGCATCCATCGACGCGAAGAGATCGGGGAACGCCGACGCCCATGCCTGCACGATGGGATCGGAGGGATCGCTGATGTACAGCGCCACCGAACCGTCGTACGCATCGACGGTGGCCTTCACACTGTTGCGGATGTAGTTGAACGGGAAGTTCAACCCGCTCTTGGCGGTGAGCTGGCTGAGGTCGGCGTCTTGCGCATAGGGGTATCGGTCGCTGGTGGTGTAGGCGTCGACCAGCCACTTCACCCGGCCGTCGACCGCCACCGGATACGGGTCGCCCTCGAGCGACAAGAACGGCGCCACCGTGCCCACCCGCTCGCGCACGTCGCGGACGGTGAGCAGCTGCGAGTCGTCGGTGATGGCGCTGGAGCCGAGCAGGTTGTAGTCGAGGAAGTGCAGGGCGAAGGCCACCCGGCGCACGAATGAGTCGAGCTTCACACCACCGTCGCCCTGGTACTCGCCGACGCCGGTCTGCTCGGGGCAGATGTCTTCGCTGACGGTGGTGTCGACCACGGCGTAGCCCGTGAGGTCTTCGCTGAAGTACAGCTCGGGACGGTCGAGCGGCACCGGCACGTAGTCGGGGCGACCGCTGGTCTCGACCTGCGACACCGGTGCCTGCACCAGGCCACACCCGTGGGTGAAGATGAGGTGCGTGCCCTGCCACGACTTGTTGGCGATGCTGGTCTGGTCGAGTTCGCGGGCGGCCATCAGCACCTGCTGGTCGCGGCCGTCGACCTCGTAGCGGTCGACGTCGAGGTCGCGGATGGTGAGGCCCGAGCGCTGCCCCTGGTCGATGCGGAACCGCTCGACCAGCCGGCCCGGGTTCAGCAGGCGCACATCGCGCAAGGGTGACGCATCGGCGGTGATCTCGGCCGCCGACAGTGTGCCGAACGAGATGGTCTGCTCGCTCACCTTCTCGATGCCGAACGCCTGACGGGTGGCCAGCACGTTGCGCTCGATGTACGGCGCTTCGCGGTCTTTCTGGTTGGGGTTCACCACCAGTGCCTGCACCACCGCCGGGTACACCACACCACCCAGCAGGGCCACCACGATCCACAGGCCCGACGCCGCGAGCGGCAGGCGCCACGAGTCGGTCTTCAGCGAGAACAGGAACAGCCCGGCCACCAGCAGGGCGATGAGCGCCAGCAGCACCACGGCCGGCAACTGCGCCTTCACCACCGAGTAGGTGGCGCCCTGCACGAACCCGCGCTGTTCGGTGGTGAGTTCGTAGCGGGTGACCCAGTAGTCGCCGGCCTTCACCACTGCAAGCAGTGCCAGCAGCACCGCCAGGTGCGCCTTCGTGGCGCGGCGCACCTTCGGTCGCGGCGGCTGCAGCACCACACCGCCGTTGAGGATGTGGGTGAGCAGGACCAGCAACGTGACGAACACGAGCGCGGCGTAGAACCAGTCGAGCGCAAAGGTGATGAACGGCAGCCGGAACACGTAGAAGCCGATGTCGTTGCCGAACTGGGCGTCGGTGATGCCGAACGACTTGCTGTTGCGGAACAGCAACCAGTCCTGCCAGTGCGACGTGGCGGGCAGTGCGAACAGCAGCCCGAAGAACACTGCCGCAGCGAATCGCACCAGGCGCAGGCGACGGCCGAACACCTCATGGAATCGTTCGACCACCGGGTGCATGTTGGCCGCGAAGCTGGCGGGTGCCAGCCGGTCGGCGATGATGAGGTTCAGTACCGCCACTGCGATGAACACTGCAGCGAACAGCGCGAACAGCACGGCCTTGCTGCCGAGCACCCCCCAGAACATGTCGCCACGGCCGACGCTGAGGTGCCAGAGGTAGTCGACGTAGAAGCCCGAGAGGAACCGGGCCGACACCAGCAACACCACCACGATGACGGCGATGGAGATGAGGGCGATTCGGCCACGGTCGCCGAGGCCGCTGGCCCCGCGCTCGGGCCGAGGGAGATCGGAGGGCGACCGCATGATGGCGGAGGCTATCGGCGTCGGCGCTCGAGCAGGATGCAGCCCGGGGTGGCGTCGGCCACCGCGTGAGCGCGGCCTCGGGTCAGTCGGCGGGGGCGATCATGCAGCGGCAGCCGCTGTGGGCCGGGGCGCAGGCATGATCGGTGGGGAAGGCGTCGCCCGCTCGGACGACACCCTGCAGGCAGTTGTCCTCGGCATCGGCGCACTCGGGGCCGTTCGGGTCGACCGTCCAGCGGATGGGTGCGCCCGCTGCGACACCGGCGAGGGCACCCTTGCCGAAGGCGATGCGGGCGACGTCGTCGAGACGTTCGTCGATGCGCTGGTTCTTCCACTCGCGGTAGACGATGCGCACCAGCGACGCCAGTTCGTCGTTGTCGCCGTCGGCATCGGCCATACACCGGCTGAGTCGGTCGCGCAGCGGGCGCACCACGTCGACGGCGAGCGCATCGGCGGCCGCAGCGATGGCATCGGCCTTTTTCACGTCGCGCTGTGCCGCTGCCGCAGTGGCACCCATCGACACGGCACCGGCCACGGCTGCCGCGGTGAGATCGCCGGCGACGGCCTCGGTGTAGCGGGCCGCGTGCTCGTCGTCGCCTGACACGAGGTCGTCGACCGAGCGCACCGGCTCCTTGCGGCGCAGGGTGTGCAGCACGTCGTTCTGCTCGTCGGCGAGCACCCGCTTCAACTTGCGTGAGGCGGCGACGATGAGGGGCGTGAGGGCCTCGTCGCGCCGGGCGAACGGCGAGTCGTCGGTCGCCTCGACCACCACCGGTGCGGTGGGCGTGGTGGCGAACACCGAGTCACCCAGCGGGGGCACCACCGTGAGCACCGGCGGCGCAGCAGGCTCGGGCGTCGCCTCGGCGGCGGGCGCTGCCTCGTCGACCGCCACTCGTTCGGCAACGGAATGGGTGCGGGCTGCACGGAGACGGGCGAACAGGTCGTCGGCCGACGAACGGCCATCGGCGGCGGGCGGCAGGGTGAGCGGCTCGTCGTGATCGTCGTCGAACTCGTCGTCGCCGTCGAGGTCGTCGTCGATGTCGACCTCGACCTCGTTCTCGGCGGGGGCCGGGATGTCGAGTTCGATCACCTCGGCCAATGTCTCGGCCAGCGGCTCGGTGGGGAGCTCGGCCTGCGGCTCGTCGGGCGTCTCGGCGGCCGCCGGCTCGTCGATCACGTCGGCGACGAGTTCCTCGGCGACGGTCTCCTCGAGCGCTGGCTCGTCGACGACCGGCACCGTCTCGGCGACGGGCTCGTCGAGTTCCACCACCGGCGCAATGGGGGCGGCCACGGTGCCCGGCCGCGGGGTGTTCGGCTTCATCACCGGCACGGGGCCGGTGGTGGGCGACAGGTCGACGTACTCGTCGGGCTCGACCAGCGGCACCAGTTCGCCGATCACGTCGACCGCCACCAG
>JBEICS010000228.1:0-4449 GCA_040383925.1 Acidimicrobiaceae bacterium
CTCGGCCAGTCAGCGAGCCGATCGGCTGAAGCAGCTCGGCACCATCATGTTCCCGATGGACCCGTCACCGCGCTGCTACGTCCTCGACAACTTCGGCGACCCACGCAGCAACGGTCCGCACCAGGGCGTCGACCTGCTCGCGTCGCTCGGCCAGCCGGTTTACGCCGTGGCGGACGGCACGCTCACCAGCAAAACTGATGCAAACTCCCCTCGGTCGGGCAACTCGTGGGGGCTCACCGCGGTAGGCGGTGTCTACTACTTCTACGCCCACCTGTCGGCGTTCACCCCGGGCCTCACCAAGGGCAGCACGGTGAAGCGCGGCGACGTGATCGGCTTCGTGGGCGACACCGGCAACCCCGGACCCGGCAACTACCACCTGCACTTCGAGGTGCGCCCGGGCGGTCAACTCAGCCAAGCGGTCGACCCCTTCCCCCTGCTCCAGATCCCCAAAGTGTGCACCGTCTACTGACGGGGCTACTTGGCGGTGACGACCTGTTCGATGCGCTCGAGGGTGGCGGCCATGGCGTCGCGGGTGCGTGAACGCAACGGTTCGACGGCCTTCTTCACCCGCTCCTGGCTGATGTCCCAGCTCTCGCGCACCAGGGTGCCGCCCTCCACCGGTTCGAGTTCGTAGCGCCAGATGCGCCCACCCACGAAGCGGCGCATGAACCCGATCGACGGCCGGGTCTGCCAGGCGAGGCGACGGTCCTGTTCGAACTCGATGACCTCGTTCTCCATCGAGTACGGGATGCCCATCTTCATCGACATGCCGAACGTGACGCCCAGTGCCAGCGGCTGGGCCGCGCCCTTGGCTTCGCGCACCGTGCCCGAGCCATCGATCTGATGATGGCGGGCCGGGTCGGCGATGAGGGCGAAGATGGCAGAGGCCGGCGCGGGGATGACCCGCTCGACGCTCTCGACGTCGGCGGACGACGAGCCTGCTGGGGTGGGGGTTTCGCTCATGCCGGAACCGTACCCGCAGCAGCGCGGCTCGTACAGTAGGAGCATGCCGTCGCGTCCGTTCCGTCGCTCGAATCGACGCGACGAACCGCACCCTCGCACCGCGAGCCTGATCGACCAGTTCGCCTCCGCCGACGAGGTGCAGTTCGACCCCGAACAGCCAGAGCAGTCGGCCCGCCTCCGCCTCGAGGCGCTCATCCAGCAGTTGTTCGACACCACGCCCCAGTCGAGCGTTGCGCTCGCAGTGATGCAGGCGGCCGACGACGACCGCATCGACAGCCGCACCCTCGCCGGGCTCATCGAGCTCGATCCGTTCCTCGCGCTGCGCGTGCTGCGCCTCGCCAACACCGCGTACTACGGCCTGCAGCAGCGGGTGTCGACGGTGAAGCAGGCCGTGGGGGTGATCGGCTTCTCGGCCGTGCGTGCGCTGTCGGCCATGGTAGCCATGGGCATCACCGAGGCGCAGGTGCCACCGCGCTTTCTCGATCACTCGGCACGGGTGGCGGTCGGTGCCGGATTCTGCGCCGATCTGCTCGACGAAACGGTGGGCGACTCGTTCTCGGGCGGGCTGCTGCACGATGTAGGCGAGGCGCTGCTGTTCCGGTGCGCGCCCGGGCTGTGGAGCCTGAGCCAGGATGCATCCGAGCCGCTCGAGGCCCAGGTGCGGATGTTCGGCATGCACCACCAGACGGCCGGTCTGCTGGTGCTGCAGGCGTGGCAGTTGCCCCGACCGCTGCTCGACGCCGTGAGCCGCCACCACGACGACGTCGCGATGCTGCCCTCGGTGGCCCGCGCCGTGGCGGCCTCCGAAGCACTGGTGGAGGGCGACTTCATGCGGGCGATGGCCATCGGCATCGCCGAGGACGACATCGACGAGGCCCTGCAGGTGGTCGACGACGAGTCGGCTGCCCTGCACGCGTGGCTGCAGAACCGATGAGGGGTACCCTGCAGGGGACATGAACTCTCACCTCGACGATGAGCTGGGTGGCATCGCTGAGGATGCAGGTGGTTTCGCGGCGCTCGGACTGCGCTCGGAACTCCTCGACACCCTGGTGGCCCTCGGCTACGAAGAACCCACCCCCATCCAACGCGAAGCCATTCCGGCGATGCTCACCGGCCGCGACGTGCTCGGCCAGGCGGCCACCGGTACCGGCAAGACCGCCGCGTTCGCGCTGCCCGTCCTCGAACGGCTCGACGGCCGGCCGGCCGGTGCGCCGATGGCCCTCGTGCTGGTGCCCACCCGCGAACTGGCCGTCCAGGTAGCCGAGGCGATGAGCACCTACGGCCGCTCGCTGGGCGTTCGGGTCGTTCCGGTGTACGGCGGCCAGTCGATCGGCCGCCAATTGGGTCTACTCGAGCGAGGCGCCCATGTGGTGGTGGCCACGCCGGGCCGAGCGCTCGACCACCTGCGCCGCGGCACGCTGTCGCTCGACTCGGTCGAGACGGTGGTGCTCGACGAGGCCGACGAGATGCTCGACATGGGGTTCGCCGAAGACATCGACGAACTGCTGTCGTCGACTCCCTCGGCGCGCCAGACCGTGCTGTTCTCGGCCACACTGCCGCCGCGTATCAACGCCATTGCGGCCCGGCACCAGCACCAGCCCATCACGGTGCGCGTGGGTCGCGAGTCGAACGCGGCCGGCCCCAGCCTGGTGAGCCAGAAGGCCTACGTCGTCACCCGCGCCAACAAGCCTGCCGCGCTCGGCCGGTTGCTCGACGTCGAGGTGCCCGCCGCAGCCATCGTGTTCTGCCGCACGCGCACCGAGGTCGACGAGCTCACCGAACTGCTCGGCAAGCGCGGCTACCGGGCCGAGGCGCTGCACGGCGGCATGGGCCAGGAACAGCGCGACCGGGTGATGAGCCGCATGCGCTCGGGCGCCGCCGAACTGCTCATCGCCACCGACGTGGCCGCACGCGGCCTCGACCTCGATCTGCTCACCCACGTCGTGAACTACGACGTGCCGTCGGCCCCCGAGGCCTACGTGCACCGCATCGGCCGCGTGGGCCGCGCCGGGCGCGAGGGCGTGGCCCTCACCCTGGCCGAACCCCGCGAGCAGCGGATGCTGGCCAACATCGAGCGGCTCACCCGCCAGCGCATCGACATCTCCCCGGTGCCGTCGGTGGCCGAGATGCGCGCCCGCCGTGCCGAGCGCACCGTCGACGAACTGCGCACTGCCATGGCCGCCGAAGGCGCCGATCGCGATGCCGTCGCCGCGATGGTCGACGCCCTCGCCGCCGACCACGACCCGCGAGAGGTGGCCATCGCCGCCCTCCGGTTGCTGCACCAGGCGCGCTATCCGAACACCGCTACCGACCGCGAAATCGCCGATGCCTCGGTGCGCAAAGAACGTCCCGACCGTCAGGACCGACCCGACCGCGGCGAGCGCGGCGACCGGCCCGAGCGCGGCGACCGGAGCGACCGGGGGTCGACCGATTCCGGTCCGCGCGCACGGCTGTACATCGGCCTCGGCCGCAACGCGAACGTCACCCCGCGCGACCTCGTCGGCGCAATCGCCAACGAAACCGACCTCAGCGGGAAGCAGATCGGCCCGATCTCGGTGTCGAGCACCTACTCGCTCGTCGGTGTGCCCGAGGGTGACGTCGACCGGGTGGTCAGCGCGCTGCGCCAGGCCACCATTCGCGGCAAGAAGGTGACCGTACGCCGGTACGTCGAGCAGGGTGACGGCGGCGACCGCGCCAGCCGGCCCGATCGCGGCGACCGGCCCGAGCGCGGTCGTGGCGATACGCCGGGGCGGCCGCGTCAGGCCGGCAAGCCGGTCCGACGCGAACGCTGGTGATGTAGGCCGATGTCGCGGTAGCGGTCGAACAACACCAGGATGAGCGTGAGCAGGGTGACGAAGAACAGCGTGTTGCCCAGCCGCAGCGAGTCCTCGTCGGAGCCGAGCAGGACGTAGAACACGATCACGATCGCGAAGTTCGCCGCCACCATGAAGGTGAACTGCACACCGGTCGACCGCCAACTCACCTCGCGCTTGGCCAACCATTCGCTGAGCAGCGTGCTGATGGCGATGGTGACGGTGGTGCCCAGCGCGATCTGCAGCGCCGTCGCCTCCACTCCGGGCAGGATGTTGGCGAAGATCATCGCCACCATCGATGCCAACGCCGCCTTCTCGAAGAACGGCCAGCCGAACACCGCGAGCGGTTCGGCCACCTTGGCCGGCGGGTCCCAGCCCAGATGGCGGCCCTGCACGTCGGCGTCGAACGTGCGCTTCCACTCGCGTGCCGGGAGGCGGCGCAGCAGCGTGCGCACGACGGCCAGCAGCACGACGATCAGTACGACGATGCCGATCGCAACGAACGGTCGGTTGCCGATGGCGGTGCCCCAGGTCTGGTCGTAGACGTCGTGGCCGCTCACCGGGTCGAAGCCGGTGGGGTCGAGGCCCAGCAGCGTGCCCTTCACGAAGTTCGTGAAGTCGAGCTTGGCGATGTGGATCCAGTACTCCTGCGGCAACTTGATGAACACCCAGA
>JBEICS010000229.1:0-4447 GCA_040383925.1 Acidimicrobiaceae bacterium
CGTGGATGTCCACGGGCTCACGCCCCACCGTCGGCACAGCATGCGGACCAGCAGTACCGCACCCACGTGGAGTGCCAGGTTCACGGTGAGGTACGGCCAGTACGAGCCCATCCCGAACACGTTCTGCAGGCCGCGGAAGACGAGCAGTGGCGGCGTCATCCAATGACCGTCCTGCGCGGTGAGCAGCCAGTCGTCGATGCCGCGGGTGGCGCGCAAGGCCTGGCGGCTCAGCAGGAATGCCCAGTCGTCGCGGATGAACCACTGACGGCGGCCCACCACCCAGTACACGACCGCCGAGACGGCGAGGGCAATCCGGAACGCCCAGATGGCGCCGGTGTCGCTGGCCGCCCAGGCGAGCGCGGTCCGGCCGCGTCGCTCGATTCGGTGTTGCATCGTGTCGGTCATCGCCCACCCCGGTCGCGTCGCACGATCATGCGCCACCAGAGTTGCAGCAGTTGGCGGGCGCTGCGGGCGATGGCGGGCAGGCGGAAGAACTGCGAGCGGCCCGACGGGCGTTCGTAGTGGTGCACCGGCGTCTCGACGAACCGGGCCCCTCGCTCGGTGAAGCTACGCATCATCTCCACACAGATCACACCGCTGGTGGAGGTGAGCGGTCGGTCGACGACGAGCTGACGTCGGAACAGACGGAAGTCGCAGTCGGTGTCGCGGATCGGCAGGCGGAACAGGAGCTTCACCGTGTGGTGGTAGCAGCGGCCGATCACCTTGCGGTACCACGAGTCGCCACGGCCCATCTTGTAGCCCTGCACGATGTCGACGGCCTCGGTTGCCAGAGGCACCAGCAGCGCCGCCTCCGAGGCGTCGTACTGGGCGTCGCCGTCGGTGTAGAAGATCCAGTCGTTCCGGGCTGCGGTGAAGCCGGTGATGAGTGCCCCGCCGTAGCCGCGGTTCACCTCGTGGTGGATCGGGCGCAGCCAGGGGCGCTCGGCGGCCAGGGCATCGAGCACGTCGCGCGAGTTGTCACGCGAGCCATCGTTCACGACGATCACCTCGAGGTGCTCGGTGAGCGGTTCGAGGGCCTTGTACACGTCGTCGACCAGGCCGCCGATGGTGTCGGCGTCGTTGTAGCAGGGGAACATCGCCGAGATCGACGGCCGGGCGTTCACGGTCGGCCGCCCATGGCCATGTGTGGCGGCAGTGCGGCCAGCGCCTCGGCGACGGTCTCGACCTCGGCATCGGTGAGATGGGGGAAACAGGGCAACGACACGCACTCGGCCGCCCACGCCTCGGCTTCGGGGCACGCCGTGCGGGTGAGGTGCCGGTAGGCGGGCTGCTGGGTGAGGGCGAACGGGTAGTGGACGGCCGTGCCGACGCCTTGCTCGGCGAGCAGTGCCCGCACCTCGTCGCGTTGCGCGAACCGGGCGACGCACAGGTGGTGGACGTGACGGGGGTGGTCGGCGTGCCACGCCAGATGCGGTGCTGCTGCCCGGTAGTGCGCCACGATGGCGCGCCGCCGCTCGTTCCAGGCGTCGAGGTGCGCCAGGCCGAGGCGCAGCCAGGCGGCTTCGATCTCGCTCATGCGGAAGTTCTGCGACACGTCCTCGTGCACGTACTGGGCCGTCATGCCGTGGCCGCGCAGCCGAGTCACGCGCTCGACGAGGGCCGCGTCGCTCGACACCACGGCACCACCGTCGCCGATGCCACCGAGATTCTTCGTGGGATAGAAGCTGTAGGCCACCGCCGCCGAGCCACCGTCGTGGATCACGGCGCCCTGCGCCTGTGCGGCGTCGTCGATGATGGGCAGGTCGGTGTCGGGCCGTGTCGCGGGCCGCCCGTAGAGGTGCACCACCACGACGGCCCGGGTGCGTTCCGTGCGGGCGGCCTCGACCAGCCGCGGGTCGAGGTTGGCGGTATCGGCCTCCACATCGACCGGTACGGGCACAGCGCCCAGCGCGGCCACCGCCGACGCCGTGGGCACCGCGGTGAAGGCGGGCACGATCACCTCGTCGCCGGGGCCCACGCCCGCGGCGCGCAGGGCCAACTGCAGGGCGGTGGCGCCCGATGCGACGGCGACGGCGCGGTGTGCCGAGCCACCGTCGGCGGCGTCGGCTCGTGCGGCCACCTCGGCCTCGAGCGCGCGGGTCTCGTCGCCGAGCAGGAACACCCCACGACGGGCCACGTCGGCCACTCGCTCGGCATACGCCTCGGCTGCCTCGGTGCCCCAGCGGCTCAGGTCGACGACAGGTACCACGGATGGCTCCGGTAGAAGTCGAGCGTCGCCTGTAGTCCGGCGTCGATGCCGATCGTGGCCCGCCACCCGAGCGCTCGCTCGATGGCGGTGCTGTCGGTCTGGAACGACCCGATGTCGATGCGCTGGTGGTCGTCGGGCCACGGCGTGAGCCGTACTGCAGTTCCGGGCTCGCCGATCTGCACGAGGACGTCGGCGATCTCGGCCAGGGTGTGGCTGGTGTGGTGCCCGACGTTGAACACCTCGCCCGCACCGTGGGGGCCGCTGGCGCGCACCAGTGCGTCGAGCACGTCGTCGATGAAGAGGCAGTCGCGACGCTGGCTGCCGTCGCCGAACAGGTCGATGCTGCCGCCCTCCAGTGCCTTGCGCACGAACACCGGCAAGAACCCCAGCCCGTCGCTGGTGAGACGTTGGCGTGGGCCGTACACGTTGGTGAGGCGCAGCGAGGTGATGGCCATGTCGTGCGCGTGGGCGTACACGAGGTGCAATTGCTCGCCCGCCAACTTGGCGACACCGTTCACGTCGAGCGGACGGGTCGGGTGCTGCTCGTCGACGGGCACCCGGGTGGGCCGGCCGTACACCTGGCGGGTGGAGGCGTGCACCACCCGTGCCCCGGGGTTGGTGTGCCGCAGCGTCTCGAGGAACCTGCTGTGGGTGACCGTGTTGCGGTAGAGGTCGGCGTCGGGGTCGGCCATCGAGTCGAGGTGGCTCACCTGGCCCGCCAGGTTGAACACGGTGTCGGCACCGCGCACCACGTCGGCGACCCGCTCGTCGCCGATGTCGGCGCGCAGCAGGTCGACCGGTCCGGCGA
Organism: Acidimicrobiaceae bacterium; assembly: GCA_040383925.1. Classification (GTDB taxonomy): domain Bacteria; phylum Actinomycetota; class Acidimicrobiia; order Acidimicrobiales; family Ilumatobacteraceae; genus VFMC01. Next base: position 3,018 of record JBEICS010000229.1, read on the forward strand.
CGCCGTCGAGGTTGCGCAGGTCGCCACCGTGTTCGGGCACCAGCGCGTCGACCACCCGTACCGAGGCGCCGGCTGCTGCGAGCAGGTGCACCAGGTTGGAGCCGATGAACCCCAATCCACCGGTCACCACACAGGTGGTACCGGCGAACCGCTGGCGCGTCGACGCACCAGGTGTGGGAACCCCGTCGATCCGCACGGGTGACGAGCGTAGGGCATGGCCGGGACGACCGTGGTTCAGACTGGCAGAATCGACCCGTGGACGCCGACGAGTACCGCCGCATGGCCGCCGCCGGTGCCTCGCACTGGTGGTATCGCAGCACCCGTCGCCTGCTCGCCCAGATGCTCGGTCCACGGCTGGCCGACCGTCAGGGGTCACGTCCGATCGTGCTCGATGCCGGGGGCGGCAGCGGGGCCACCGGGTCGTGGATGACGGCGATGGCCGATGTGGTGCTGGCCGACATGGAGCCGATGGCCCTGGCCGCAGCCCGGGCCGAGCACCCCGCCGTGCGCACGGTGGCGGCCGATCTGAATGCACTGCCGTTCGCCGACGGATCGCTCGACGCCGTGCTCTGCGTGACGGTGCTGTACCACCGCCTCGTGCCCGATCCGGCGGCGGTGGTGCGCGACTTCGCCCGTCTGGTGCGCCCCGGAGGCGTGGTGTGCCTGATGGAGCCGGGAGGTCGGCGACTGCGGCGCGGCCACGACGCGGTCACGCACACGGCGCGTCGGTTCAGCCGGACCGACCTCCGCCGCATGTGCACCGACGCAGGGCTCGTGGTCGAGCGTTGCACGGGCGCCTACACGTTCCTGCTGCCCCCGGCCGTGATGCTGGGTTGGTTCGAGCGGTTCCGGTCGGGACGCGGCGCCGGCTCGCCACAGGGCGATGTCGACCGCAGCCCGTCGGGCCTCGGCGGCGTGCTCGGAGGCATGGCCACGATGGAGCGTCGGGTGCTGAGGCGGACCGACCTGCCCGGTGGTCTGTCGGTGGTGGCCATCGCCCGTCGGCCGGACTGATCGACCGACCCGGTTGCTCGTGGGCGACGCCGGTCAGCGGTCCTTCAACCGCTTCGGCGGCGCTGCGGCCGGGTCGGTCGGCCACTGGTGCTTCGGGTAGCGGCCGGCCATCTCCTTGCGCACCTCGGTCCACGAGCCGGCCCAGAACGACGGCAGGTCCGCGGTGATCTGGATCGGCCGGTCGGCGGGCGACAGCAGTTCGAGCGTGACGGGCACCTGACCGCGGCACACGGTGGGGTGCTCGCGGGTGCCGAACAGGTCCTGCACCCGCACCGAGGCGGTGGGGTGGGGGCGGGTGTAGTCGATGGGTGCCGATCGACCCGCCGGTGGGTCGAGCGAGGCCGGGGCCAGTTCGGCCAGCGCCATCTGCTGGTCCCAGCCCAACTGGTTCACCAGCAGCATGCCGACGTCGAGTC
>JBEICS010000230.1:0-4418 GCA_040383925.1 Acidimicrobiaceae bacterium
GTTGGAGACGCAGGCGATGGTGATGATGCGCTCGACCTGCGGCCGGGCGAGCAGGTCGTCGTACGTGAGCCGCAGCGGGCGGTCGACCATGCCGTCGATGTCGACGGCCCAGGTGTCGAGCCGGATGCGCGGCACCGACAGTGCGGTGTCGATGAGGTAGAAGTCGTCGTTCGGGGTGATGAACGGGGTGATGGGCGACAGGGTGGCGTCGGCGGGCACCTCGGGTGCAGCCGAGGTGATGTCGGCATCGCCGATGGACGGCGGGGCCAGCGCAGGCAGCGTGTCGGGGGCGGCGGCGCGCAGGTCGTCGATGCGACGGTTCTCGATGGCTCGGGCGCCGACACCGGCCACCACGGCAAGGCCGGCGGCCCCGCCGGTGGCAGTCATGAAGCGGCGACGGTCCCAGCCAGCCGGCGCGGCCGACTCGCCGGGTCGTTCGGCAGCCGGGTCGCTGCGGCGCACCCAGGTGCCGAGCCACCACAGCAGCGCCGCGCCCACCACCGCTGCCACGAGTGCGGGTACTGCAGCGGCGGCCGACTCGCCCGGCCGTCCGGCGGCGATGATGGCGCCGGTGATGCCCGCGGCGGCGATGACAGCCGCACCCGACACCGGGCGCTTACGCGCCAACACGCCCGCGAGGCAGGCGAGGAGTGCGATGGTGACGACCATGCCCACCCGGAGAGCGAGTTTGTCGTTCGTGCCGAACAGGTCGATCGCCAGGTTCTTCAACCAGCGCGGCGTGTGGTCGATGAACTCGCTGCCGACGGCATCGAGCGGGGCCACCACGTCGATGACGGCGGCGACGAGCCAGCCGACGCACACTGCGGTGGCGGCGGCAACGAGACCGGCGACCGGCCCCGCCCATCGTGGCGCCGGGTCGGGGTCGCGGCGCGGCGCAGCAGGGTCGATCTCGGGCAACTCGTCGTCGATGGTCATACCCACCTCCTTACGGAGCGACGGCCGGATGCGGATGACGGCCGATGATCAGCGGCCGGTGGTCAGCGATCGGTGATCGGGGTGTAGTCGCGGGCGGCGACGCCCGTGTACCACAGGCGCGGCCGGCTGATCTTCTGGTCCTTGTCGCCGAGCAGTTCCTGCCAGTGGGCGAGCCAACCGACCGTGCGCGGGATGGCGAACAGCACCGTGAACATGGCCACCGGGAAACCGAGCGCCTGGTAGATGAGGCCCGAGTAGAAGTCGACGTTGGGGTACAGCTTGCGGTCGACGAAGTACGGGTCGCTCAGGGCGGTCTCCTCGAGCTTGAGCGCGATGTCGAGCAGCGGGTTCTTGCCCGTCACCTCGAACACGTCGTAGGCCGTCTTCTTGATGATGGTGGCCCGCGGGTCGTAGTTCTTGTAGACGCGGTGGCCGAAGCCCATCAAGCGGCTGCCCTTGCCGCTCTTCACCTCGTCGATGAAGGCGGGCACGTTGTCGATGCTGCCGATATCGGCCAGCATGCGCACGACGGCCTCGTTGGCGCCACCGTGCAGCGGGCCGTAGAGGGCCGAGGCTGCGGCAGCGGCGGCCGAGTAGGGGTCGGCGTGGCTGGAACCGACCACGCGCATCGCGGTGGTGCCACAGTTCTGCTCGTGATCGGCGTGCAGGATGAACAGCACGTCCATGGCCCGCTCGAGGCGCGGATCGATCTGGTAGTCGTCGCCCACGCGCCACATCATGTTGAGGAAGTTGGCGGGGAAACTGAGGCTGTTGTTCGGGTAGACGAACGGCAGGCCCACCGAGAAGCGGTAGGCCATCGCGGCGAGCGTGGGGGTCTTCGCGATGAGGCGCAGGATCTGCTTGTCGCGGCTGGCCTTGTCGTCGATGTCCTTCGCGTCGCTGTAGAAGGTGCCGAGCGCGGCGAGTGAGCTGACGAGCATGCCCATCGGGTGGGCGTCGTAGTGGAAGCCGTCGACGAACCGCTTGCGCATGTTCTCGTGGATGAAGGTGTGGTGGGTGACGTCGTCGTTCCACTGGGCCAACTGCGCGGCGTCGGGCAGTTCGCCGTTCAGCAGCAGGTAGGCCACTTCGAGGTAGGTGCTGTGCTCGGCCAGCTGCTCGATGGGGTAGCCCCGGTAGCGCAGGATGCCGGCCTCGCCGTCGAGGTAGGTGATCGAGCTCTTGCAGGCGGCGGTCTGCATGTAGGCCGGGTCGTAGATGTACAACGACGGGTCGAGCTCACGGACGGCCGAAGCCGGGAAGACACCGCCCTGGATGGGTACGGTCACGGTCTTTCCCGTGCGGTCGTCGGTGATGGTAATGGTGTCGGGCACGTTGCTCCCTCGGGTGACACGGATGATGTTGCGGGGCTTTCTCCCCAGTGGCCGAGACTAGCGGCCCCCCTTGGTATCGGGCCCAACCGTGTCGAACTGGAGCGCGTCGTCGAGCGCGGTCGGACTACAGCGGTGTGTTGTCGTGCGGGCGGGCCTGCAGACGCTCGCGCTTGTCGATCAACGTGGCGAGGGCGTGGCCGATGACGGCACGTGTCTCGGCCGGTTCGACGACGGCGTCGACGAAGCCGCGTTCGGCGGCGATGTAGGGGTTGAGGAGGCGTTCGGCGTAGTCGGCCTCGAAAGCGGCACGCTCGTCGGGGGTTGCGCGGCGTTGGAGGATGGCGGCAGCCTGCCCGGCGCCCATCACCGCCAGTTCGGCCCAGGGCCAGGCGATGCACAGATCGTTGCCCATCGTCTTGGAGTCCATGACGATGTAGGCGCCGCCGTAGCTCTTGCGCAGGATGACGCAGATGCGCGGCACCGTGGCGCGCCCGTAGGCGAACACGAGTTGCGCGCCGTGGCGGATCATGCCGCGCCACTCGAGGTCTTTGCCGGGGTAGAAGCCGGGCGTGTCGACGAGCGTGATGATGGGCAGGTTGAACGCGTCGCAGAACGCCACGAACCGCGCCGCCTTCTGCGACGCAGGGATGTCGAGCGTTCCGGCCAGCGAGATGGGCTGATTGGCGACGATGCCCACCGGCATGCCGCCCACCGTGGCGAAGGCGGTGACCACGTTGGTGGCCCACCGCCCGCGCAGTTCGAGCAGTTCGCCGTCGTCGACGAGTTCGTGCATCACGTGCCGCACGTCGTAACTGCCGGTCGACGAGGAAGGGATGAGCGCGCCCGCTGCCGTGGTGTCGCGTTCGACCGGGTCGTCGGTGGGCCACAGCGGGGGTTCGTCGTCGTTGTTGGCGGGCAGGTAGGCGAGCAGGCCCGCCACCATGTCTTCGGCTGCAGCGAGGTCGGCTGCGACGAGCGAGGCTGCGCCCGTGTAACGGGCGTGGGTGACGGCACCGCCGAGCTCGTCGTGGTCGACGAGGACGCCGGTGAACTCGGCCACCATGGTGGGGCCGCTCACGAACGCGTACGAGGCCTCGGTCATCACGACGAGGTCGGCGAGGCCGAGCAACAGTGCGGGACCGCTCACGGCAGGGCCGTCGACGATCATCACCACCGGCACGATGCCGGAACAGCTGGCCAGCGCCCGGGCGGCATGACCCCACCCGTGCAGTGCGGCGATGCCCTCGTTGATGTCGGCGCCGCTGGAGCGCACGACCACGACGAGCGGCACACGCTGGTGGAGGGCGAAGTCGGCACCGGCAGCGATCTGTTCCGACGATGCCGACGACAGGGCTCCCTGACGGTCGCTGGCGTCGACGTCGACCCACACGACAGGCCGTTCGTCGATCGTGCGCGTAGCGACGCGGACGATGCTGGGCACCCCTGCTCGCAGCACGATCGACGTCATGGCGGCCAGCCTAGGCCGGGCTCGGGGCGGGGTGTCAGTTGGTGCGGACCGCGTTGAAGGGGAACGCGTCGGCCCCCACGTGCACGCCCGGCTGCTTGGGCCCCTGCTTCTCGATGACGTCGTGCAGCACCTCGGCGAGTGCCCGGGTGGGGGCGCTGGGGGTGGGTCGCTTGCGTTGCACCCACCCCACCACCCGCCGCGGCAGCTCGGGAACGGTGACGCGCTTGAAGTCGGCCTTCAGCCAGCGTGGAATCGCCGTGGCGGGCACGATGGCCGCCCCGTAGCCCTCGAACGCGAGCGAGGCGAGTAGGCGGACGCCGTCGATCTCGGCCTGGGCGACGAGCTGGGTGTCGACGGCACCGGCGGCACGGTCGATGACACGGCGCAGCGCGGTGCCGGTGGGCGGCAGCAGCAGCGGCGTATGGGCCAGTGCCGGTAGACGAATGGTGTCGTGCGCCGCAAGGGGGTGCCGCGTGTGCACGAGCAGGACGAGGTCTTCGGCGAACAACGGGGTGACCGTGACATCGGTGTCGTCGATGGGGAGGTGGACGACTGCTGCGTCGAGCAGGCCCGATGCGACCCGGGGGACGAGGGCCGTGGTGTTGCCCTCGTGGATGGTGACGTGCACGCCGGGGTGGGTGCGCTCGACCTGGGTGAGCAGCTGGGGGAGCAGCCAGCGA
>JBEICS010000231.1:0-4416 GCA_040383925.1 Acidimicrobiaceae bacterium
GGTTCGAAGTACAGACGGTCGCTGGTGTCGTAGTCGGTGCTGACCGTCTCGGGGTTGCAGTTCACCATCACGGTCTCGTAGCCGGCCTCGCGCAGCGAGAACGACGCGTGCACACAGCAGTAGTCGAACTCGATGCCCTGCCCGATGCGGTTCGGGCCGCTGCCGAGGATGACCACCCGCGGCCGATCGCTGGGCCGCACCTCGTTCTCGTCCTCGTAGGTGCTGTAGTGATAGGGCGTGGTGGCGTCGAACTCGGCGGCGCAGGTGTCGACCGTCTTGTAGGTGGGTATCACCCCGGCGGCCTCGCGTGCGGCGCGTACCGTCAACTCGTCGACCTGCCAGAGGTGGGCGAGTTGTGCGTCGCTGAAGCCGAGCCGCTTGGCCCGCCGCCAGGCGCGCGTGTCCATCGCCACCAGGCCCGTGTCGGCCAGCACCACACGCTCTTCGTGGATGAGGCTCATCTGGTCGAGGAACCACGGGTCGATCCGTGTCGCGTCGTGCACGCGGTCGACACCCAGTCCGCGGCGCAACAGTTCGCCGACCTGCTGGATGCGATCGGGGGTGGCGATCGATGCCGTGGCGAGCAGGGTGTCGTCGTCGATGGTGGCGAGCTGCGCTTCGGCCGGGTCGCAGCCGAGGCCGAGGCGGCCCTGCTCGAGCGACCGCAGCGCCTTCTGCAGGCTCTCGGGGAACGTGCGCCCGATCGACATCACCTCGCCGACCGACTGCATCTGCGTACCCAGCACACCGGTGGTGCCGGGCAGCTTCTCGAACGCCCAGCGAGGCACCTTGGTGACCACGTAGTCGATGCTCGGCTCGAAACTCGCCGGGGTCATCTTGGTGATGTCGTTGGGGATCTCGTCGAGCGTGTAGCCCACCGCCAGCTTGGCGGCCATCTTCGCGATGGGGAACCCAGTGGCCTTGGATGCGAGCGCCGAACTGCGCGATACGCGCGGGTTCATCTCGATGACCACCTGCTCGCCGGTGAGCGGGTTCACGGCGAACTGCACGTTGCTGCCACCGGTCTCGACACCCACGCGCCGGATGCAGGCGAACGCCGCGTCGCGCATCTGCTGGTACTCGACGTCGGACAGCGTCTGCGCAGGTGCGACGGTGATGGAGTCACCCGTGTGCACACCCATCGGGTCGACGTTCTCGATCGAGCAGATGATGACGCAGTTGTCGGCGCGGTCGCGCATCACCTCGAGCTCGTACTCCTTCCAGCCAGCGATGCTCTTCTCGATGAGGATCTCGCTGATCGGGCTGGCCTGCAGACCGTTGGCCGCCACCTTCTCGAACTCGTCGAGGGTGGAGGCGATGCCTGTGCCACGGCCGCCCAGGATGTAGGCGGGCCGGATGATGCACGGCAGACCGATCTCGGCAACGACGGCTCGTGCCTCGTCCATCGTGTGTGCGGTACCGCTCGACGGCACGGCTAGGCCGATCTCGATCATCGCCTGCTTGAACTTCTCGCGGTCCTCGGCGGTGGCGATGGCCTCGGCGTTGGCGCCGATCATCTCAGGGGTGCCTGGCACACCGATGATGCCCCGCTCGAACAACGCCATAGCGGTGTTCAGGCCGGTCTGGCCGCCCATCGTGGGCAGCACTGCGTCGGGACGCTCGCGCTCGATGATTCGGGCCACCACCTCCCACGTGATCGGCTCGACGTAGGTGGCGTCGGCGAAATCGGGGTCGGTCATGATGGTGGCCGGATTCGAGTTCACGAGGATGACCCGGTAGCCCTCCTCGCGCAACACGCGGCACGCCTGGGTGCCGGAGTAGTCGAACTCGCATGCCTGGCCGATGACGATGGGGCCCGAGCCGATGATGAGGATCGATTCGATGTCGGTGCGCTTGGGCATCTCAGGCAACTCCCCGCTCGGGTGCGATCAGGTCGGCCGGGTGAGCGCCGACCTGGCGTGGTCCGCCCATCAGTTCGGCAAACATCGCGAAGAGGTACTTCGCGTCGTGCGGCCCAGGCCCGGCTTCGGGGTGGTACTGCACGCTGAAGGCCGGCACGTCGCGCACCCGCATACCTTCCACCGTCATGTCGTTCAGGTTCAGGTGGGTCACCTCGGCGCGACCGGCGATGGATGCGGGGTCGACACAGAAGTTGTGGTTCTGGCTGGTGATCTCGATGCGACCGGTGGCCTCGTGGCGCACCGGGTGGTTGCCGCCGTGGTGGCCGAACGGCAACTTGAACGTCTCGCCTCCGATGGCTCGGCTGAGCAGTTGGTGGCCCAGGCAGATGCCGAACACCGGCACCTCGCCGAGCAGACCCCGGATCGCGTCGACCGCGTAGCCCACCTGCGCCGGGTCGCCGGGGCCGTTCGAGAGGAACACCCCGTCCGGTCGCAGAGACAACACGTCGGCGGCGGTGGTGGAGGCAGGCACCACGGTGACCCGGCCGAGATCGGCCAGATCGCGCAGGATCGAGTGCTTGAGACCGAAGTCGTAGGCGACGATCGACCGCTCGCCGGCGCCCACCGTGTACGACTGCGCCGTGGTGACCTCGGCCACCAGGTCGATGCCGTCGGTGCCCGGTTCGGATGCGGCAGCCGCCCGCAGCACGGCCTCGGGGGCGGTGCCGAACGCGCCGGCCATGGCGCCCGTGTCGCGCAGCAGTCGGGTGAGACGTCGGGTGTCGATGCCACCGATGCCGCTGATGCCGTAATGGGCCAGCATCGCGTCGAGCGACGCGGTGGCCCGGTGGTTGCTGTGCCGACGGGCCAGGTCGCGGACGATGACGCCGCGGCAGAACGGACGGCGCGACTCGAAGTCGCTGGCGTTCACCCCGTAGTTGCCGATGTGCGGGTAGGTGAAGGTGATGATCTGCCCGGCGTACGACGGATCGGTGATCACCTCCTGATAGCCCGACAAGACGGTGTTGAACACCACCTCACCGCTGGCCACCCCACCGGCGGGTTCGGCGCCGAGGAGCTCGCCCTCGAAGACGCTGCCATCGGCCAGGACGAGTGCTGCGGGGCGGATCATGACCGCCACCCTAGCCGCATGTTCATGCAGTCGGCTGCATGGATACTCAAATGGCTGCAGGCGAGACGAGACAACACCCCGAGCAGGGGCGTTGCAGGACAGGGACGATTCGACACAGGTTCTCCTGCCGTATGGGCCTCTCGGGACCCGCTTCACGGCGACGCCGACTGTAGCAGCAGCGCCGAGCCCCACGCCCGTTCAGGGGGCGACCGGCTCGATGTCGCTGGTGCGTTCGTACAGCCGCCACCAATCGTTCGCCTCGATCAACGTGAACGCTGCCGACTCGCGGTCCCACACGGTCTGGTCGTCGGGCTCGAGCGTGGCCGGAAGCACCACGTAATCGACTCGGTCGGCGGCCGGGAGCCGCTGATAGGCCAACGAGTCGTCGACGCCGTAGAGCTCGGCCGAGAACGGCGTCGGGAACATGTAGATCTCCTCGCGCCGCGACAGGTGCGCTGATACCGAGTGCTGTGCCGCCACCACTGCGTCGGCCGGGATGTCGTCGATGATCTCGCGGGCAGCCACTGCCACCGGATGGTCGGGGGGCCACGAGTACGGCAGGTTGGCGCTGAACGGCAGCGCACCCCACGCCCAACCCGCCCAGAGCGACGTGCAGGCCACGGCGAGCACCAGCAGGCTGCGCCACTGCTCGGCCACCTTGCTGATGGCCCACACGGTGCCCATCACGATCGCTGGTACGGCGATGAGCGAGTAGTGGTACTGGATCTGGTACTGGTACCAGAACGTGCTCAGCATGTTCACCGCCAGGATGACCAGGCTGATCAGCGCCACGCTGGGGCCGGCGAGGAACACCCAGGCCATCGGCATCGTCATCTGCCAGAGGTAGAACGGTCGGTTGTCGCTCCAGTAGTGGCGGACGAGCGCCGCCGGATCGGTGAACACCGTCTTCAGCAGACCCCATGGCCCACCGAAGGGGATTCGCCAGCCGTTGCGCGTGGGCACTCCGATGAGACTGCGCATCAGTCCGTACATCGCGAAGATCATGAAGCTGATGCTCCACAGCACCGTCACCAGACCGATGCGTCGGTCGCGTTTGATCGCCACCCACACACCGAGCGGCACCACCACCAGCGACACGTCTTCTTTCACCAGCAGGGCCAGCACCGTGAACACCGCGTACATCCGCCACCGGCGGTCGATGGCGGCGTAGATGGCCATCCCCACGAAGAACGCGACGAACGAGTCGGGGTGGTAGTTCTCGCGGTTGGTCCACCCCACGGCGGGGTGCAGCAAGTAGCAGGCCGCCATCACCCAGGCCAGCGCCTCGTTGCCCAACAACTTCCGACCGAGCAGGAACACCGGCACCGCGCCGAGCGCGATGAACAGCGACTGGGTGAAGAACAGCGCACCCGCGCTGGGGAACAGCCAGAACACGGGCACGACGAACACCAAGATGAGCGA
>JBEICS010000232.1:0-4415 GCA_040383925.1 Acidimicrobiaceae bacterium
GAAGTTCACCACCGTGGCCACCCGCACGCCCTTGCCCTGCAGCAGGCCGACCGCCTGGGCCACGAAGGCGGGCCATACGCACACCGCAGGCACTGCGGGCCGGTGATCGATCGCCCGGGCGCACAGATGGTCGATGGCCTCCGCAGTGCAGGCTGCGTCGAGGTTGGTGAGATCGATCAGGCCTCTCACCCGCGCTGCCAAGGCCGCTTCTCGCACGGGCCCACCGTACTCGCCCCAGACGCGACGAAACCCGGCACGACGGCCGGGTTTCGCAACGAGAACTGGTGACGCCGGGTCAGGCGTTGGGGATGACGTCGACGACGCGACGGCCCTTGCGCTCGCCGAAGGCGACCGAACCGTCGACGAGGGCGAACAGCGTGTCGTCGCCGCCGATGCCGACGTTCTTGCCGGGATGGAACTTGGTGCCGCGCTGGCGAACGATGATGGTGCCGGCGTTGAGCTTGCTGCCCCCGAACACCTTCACGCCGAGGCGCTGAGCGTTGGAATCGCGGCCGTTGCGGGTTGAACCGCCACCTTTGGTCTTCGACATGGTCGGGTCAGCCCTTCGTGATGGAGGTGATCTCGAGAACGGTGTAGTGCTGGCGGTGACCGTACCGACGGCGCTGGTTGGTGCGCCGCTTGTAGGTGAAACCGTCGATCTTCGGGCCCTTGGCGAGACCGACCACCTTGGCGGTGACGGACGCGGCCTTCAGCTGGTCGGGGGTGGCGAGGATGGTGTCGCCGTCGACGACGAGCACGGGGCGCAGCGACACGTCGCTGCCCTGCTCGGCATGGAGGAGTTCGACATGCAACTGCTGGCCCTCGGAGACCTTCTGCTGCTTACCACCGGAAGCGATCACTGCGTACATAGCAATGGGCGACTCTAGCGGCCGCGTGGCCTGCGACCAACGCCGAGGCATCGATCAGACCAGCAGATCGTGGTCGATCACCACGCCGCGGCCCTCGCAGTTGGGGCAGTGGTCGGCGAAGTTGACGAGCAGACCCTCGCCGATTCGCTTGCGGGTCATCTCCACCAGGCCCAGTTCGGAGATGTCGAACACCTGGGTACGGGTCTTGTCGCGAGCCAGCGCGTTGCGGAACGCCTCGACCACCTTCTTGCGGTTCTCGCGGATCTCCATGTCGATGAAGTCGATCACGACGATGCCACCGATGTCGCGCAGACGCAGCTGCTTGGCCACCTCGTCGGCGGCCTCGAGGTTGTTGCGGAACACGGTTTCTTCGAGGTTGGTGGTACCCACGTTCTTGCCGGTGTTCACGTCGATGACGGTGAGCGCCTCGGTGTGCTCGATGATGAGCGACCCACCACTCGGCAGCCACACCTTGCGGTCGAGGGCCTTGTGGATCTGTTCGTGGACGTGGTGCCGCTCGTAGAGGGGCAGGCCGTCGACGGCGGCGTCGTGGTACTCGATGCGGTCGGCCAGTTCGGGGTTGAACGCCGACACGTAGTCCTTCACGTCGTCGAACAGGCGCTGGTCGTCGATGACCACCCCGCGGTACTCGGCGTTGAACTCCTCGCGGATCACCCGCACCGCGAGCTCGGGCTCGCGGTACAGCAGGGTGGGGCTGTTGGCCCGCTTCGCCTTGGCCTCGATGGCGTTCCACTGGTCGAGCAGTCGGGTCATGTCGGCCCGCAGTTCGTGCTCGGTGGCGTTTTCGGCGGCGGTGCGCACGATGAGGCCGTGCTCGGCCGGCTTCACCCGGTCGAGGATGTTGCGCAGCCGCTTGCGCACGTCTTCGGGCAGGCGCTTGGAGATGCCGTAGGTCTTCGAGTTCGGGATGAGCACCACGAACCGGCCCGGCAGCGACACCTCCTGGGTGAGGCGCGCCCCCTTGGCGCCGATGGGGTTCTTGGTGACCTGGCAGATGATGAGCTGGCGGGCCTTGAGCATCTGCTCGATACGCAGGTTCGACGACTTCTCGACGATGTCTTCCGCGTCGTACTGCACGTCGCCGCGGTAGAGCACCGCGTTCTTGGGCGTGCCGATGTCGACGAACGCAGCCTCCATACCGGGCAGCACGTTCTGCACCCGGCCGAGGTAGATGTTGCCGTGGATCTGCGCCACGTCGTCGGCGGGACGACTGACGTAGTGCTCGATGAGGTTGCGGCCTTCGAGCACTGCCACCTGGGTGAGGTTCGGGCGCACCTGGACGCACATCAGGTAGCGGCCCACCGGACGGCCGTTGCGCTCGCGGCCGCGCCGCTTCTCGAGCACCTCCGGATCCACCTCGACGCCCACCAGAGGCGCCGCCTTCACCGCTCCGCTCGACTTGCCGCGGCCGCCGCGGCGGCGCTTCTTCGCCGCCGAGGTCTCGCCCGCTGCAGCCTGCTGGCCCGGACTCTGGGCCGCCGCCTGCTGGCCGGGCTGACCCTGGCTGGGCTGACCCTGGCTGGGCTGACGCTGGCCGGCCTGGCGCTGGCCGGACTGGCGCTGGCCCTGCTGGCCGGACTGGCGCTGGCCGGACTGCCGTTCGCCGGCCGGCTTCACCACCGGTCCACCGGGCGGGGGCGGAGGTGCGGGCCGGGTGTCGCCGATCTGAGGCCGGCGCACCAGAGCCTGCTCGGCCGCTGCCGGCGAGGGGCGCCCCTCACGCATCGGCTCGGGCAACTCGACCGGGTCGACCGATCCACCGCTGTCGCTGGTAGCAGCGTCGGCATCATCGACATCGTCTGCATCGTCGTCATCCGCGTCGTCGAGATCATCGGCGTCGTCGTCGCCCGTGGCGTCGCCGGCTGCAGTCGGCCGTTTGCGGCCCTTGCCACCGCGCGAGCCGCGGCGGCGCTTCTTGGCAGCGGGGCGGACCGTGGGGTCGCCCAGATCGTCGTCGCCCGCAGGCTGCGCCGATGCCTCAGCAGCCGACGTATCGGGCGTGGTGCCCGTCGGGTCGTCGTGCTGAGGCCGGTCGGCCCCCGTGGTGTCGGTGACGGAGTCGTCCATGGAACAGATCCCTTCTGGCGCGCCGGCATGACTGCGGGGCGCGATGACGCGGCGGCCGGGCTGGGGTGGCACGGGCCGCACGGGCGTCGATGGTGAACAGTTGGAGGGGGCTCACCAACAGCGTCATGAGCATGAGCGCTGGGTGAGAATGGGCGCAGGGCCCGGCTTCGGAATGCAAGGTGCTGACCTGACGTGACGAGGGAGACCTTCGACGGCAGTCTACCTGCAGTTCACCTGCCCAGCCGGTTTCACCCCTGGTGCGGGCGCACTAGCGATACCGACGCATGTGCACGTTCTGCACCAGGCCGAGCAGGGCGAAAAACGTCACCAGACTGGACCCGCCGTACGAGATGAACGGCAGCGGCAGGCCGGTGACCGGCATCAGGCCGACGGTCATGGCCACGTTCTGGAACACCTGCCAGAGGATCATCGTGAACACCCCGGCGCACAGATAGGTGCCCACCGCGTCGCGCGACAGGTGGGCGATGCGCCAGATGCGCAGCAGCACGATGGCGAACAGGGCCAGCACCACGGCACAGCCGATGAGCCCGAACTGCTCGCCCACGGCCGAGAAGGGGAAGTCGGCCCACTGCACCGGGATGTCGTTCGGAGCGTTCGTGATCGGCCCGTTCAACCATCCCTTGCCCGTCATCCCACCGGTGGCGATGGCGCGGATGGCGTTGCGGGGCTGGTAGACGTAGTCGAGCAACTGCGGATCGGTGGTGTCCTGGTTGAAGAACACCCGGATACGGCCGATCTGGTACGTGCTGATGATGCCGCTGGCCAGCGCTGCGCCGACGGTGGCCACCGACATGGCCGTGATGAGGGCGATGTACTTCGCCTTCGCCCCGGCGATGAGCAGCATGCCCATGGCCATGGCCACCAGCACCGAGGCCGAGCCGAGGTCGGGCTGCAGGATGATGAGCGCCACGGGGACGCCCACGATGATGAGGCCACCGAGGAACCGGGGGTACGACACCTCGTCGCTGCGTTCCTCGGCCAGATAGGCGGCCAACAACAGGGTGACGGTGGCTTTGGCCAGTTCGGCGGGCTGCAACTTCAGCGGGCCGAGGTCGAAGCTGAGGCGTGCGCCACCGCTGACCGTACCGGCGAGGATGACCAGCACGAGCAGCATGATGGTGACGCCGTAGAAGAACCGCGCTCGTTCGCGCAGCATCTCGTAGTCGACTGCCATCACCACCACCATGGCGATGATGGCGACGATGAGGAACACGACCTGCCTCGTGGCGTACTGGAACGGATCGAGTTGCTTGGTACGCGATGACGAGTAGATGACGAAGCAACCGGCTACCGCCAGGCCCATCTGCACGCCCACCAGGACCCAGTCGATGTTGCGGCTGGGGTCGCTGGGACTCGACCGGATGTTGCCGAGGCCCGAGTCGGGCTTGCGCGGACGAAGTGTGATGGCCATCGGGGCTACTCGCGGATGGAGCCGTC
>JBEICS010000233.1:0-4405 GCA_040383925.1 Acidimicrobiaceae bacterium
CACCTCGGCGGCCTGCGAGCCGAACAGGAAGAACTCGTCGTCGCCGATGCGGCTGACCGAGAACTCGCCCTCGATACGACCCTGCGGGTTCAGCATCGCGGTGAGGTTGGTGCGGCCGATCTTCGGCAGGCTGTTGGTGAACAGGCCCTGCAGCCACTCGGCGGCGCCGGGGCCACTCACCTTGTACTTGGCAAAGTTCGAGGCCTCGCTGAAGCCCACTCGCTCGCGCACGGCGCGGCTCTCCTCGGCCACCACGTCGAACGCGTTCGAGCGCAGGAAGGTGATGTCCTCGTGCGGCTCGAGGCCCGGCTTCTGGAACCACAGCGGGTGCTCGAGACCCATCGCCGCACCCCACACCGCGTTGTGCGCGGTGAGCCGGTCGTAGATGGGGGTGGTGAGCAGCGGGCGGGCCGCGGGCAGTTCCTCGTTCGGGAACGTGATGCGGAAGCGCCGCGAGTAGTTCTCGCGCACTTTCGAGTTGGTGAACGCGAGGGTGGCGAAGTCGCCGTAGCGGGCCACGTCCATGCCCCAGATGTCGGCACCGGGGTCGCCGTTCACCATCCACTCGGCGAGGCTGAGGCCCACGCCGCCACCCTGCGACAGACCGGCCATCACGGCGCACGCCGACCACATGCCGCGCATGCCCTTGATGGGACCCACCAGCGGGTTGCCGTCGGGGCTGAACGTGAACGGACCGTTCACGAACCGCTGGATGCCGGCGCGGCCGACAGCGGGGAAGTGCTCGAAGGCACGCTCGAGCTCGGGCGAGATGCGGTCGAGGTCGTGGGGGAGCAGCTGCGAGACGAAGTCCCACGGGGTCTGCTTGGCCGACCACACCCGGTTCTCCTGCTCGTAGGTGCCGAGCAGGATGCTCTGGCCCTCCTGGCGGGCGTAGATCTCGCCGGCGAAGTCGATCATGTGGGGCAGTTCGCGGCCGTGCGTCTGGTTGTACTCGATCACCTCCGGCATCGGCTCGGTCATCAGATAGTGGTGCTCCATCGCCAGCACCGGCAGCTCCAGGCCGCACATCCGGCCCACTTCACGAGCCCACAGACCACCCGCGTTGACGACGTGCTCGGTGTGGATGACACCCTTGTCGTCGCCGGTGTTCGGGTCGTAGCAGTGCACGTCCCAGGTGCCGTCCTGGCGCTGGGTGAGCTTGTTCACCCAGGTGTGCTGGTAGGTCTCGGCGCCGCGGTTGCGGGCGCAGATGAGATAGGCGTTGGTCACGCCGGTGGGGTCGACGCTGCCCTCGTCCTCGTCGTACATCGCACCGACGAAGAACCGCTCCTCCAGCAGTGGGTTCAGCTCCTTGGCCTCCTTCATCGACATCATCTCGGTCTTCATGCCGAGGTAGCGGCCACGCGCATGGGCCATGCGCAGCCAGTCGAGGCGCTCGGGCGTGTCGGCCAGCTGCAGGCCGCCGGGCAGGTGGATACCGCAGTTCTGGCCGCTCTCGGCCTCGATCTCGCGGTACAGGTTCACCGTGTACTGCTGCAGGCGGGCCACGTTGGGGTCGCCGTTCAGTGTGTGCATACCACCCGCGGCATGCCAGGTGCTGCCCGAGGTGTACGTCGCCTTCTCGACGAGGACGACATCGGACCAGCCGGCCTTGGTGAGGTGGTACAGCACGCTGGCGCCGACCACACCTCCACCGATGACGACGACCTGAGTTGAGGTTTTCATGCGGTACTCCTGGACTGAAGGTGGCTGAGCTGCCGGATTGAGTGATACGGGAACGAGTGATCGGGAAACGGTCAGTAGTCGGTGGCCACGCCGCCCTCGGCCACGCGTCGGGCGACGAACTCGTCGAGTTCCTGACGCTGCTGGGCGGGCATGACGGGCGGTTCGTACGCGTCGAGGAACTTGGCGGCGAGCTGCTTGGCCTTGCCGTCGGCGGTGGGCGAACCAGCTTCCTCCCAGCTCTCGTAGTTGCGCCAGTCGCTGAGGAGGGGCCGGTAGAAGGCGTCGCGGAAGCGGGCCTGGGTGTGGGCCGTACCGAAGAAGTGGCCACCCGGGCCGACCTCTTCGATGGTGTCGATGGCGAGCGTGTCGGCATCGACGATGACGGGTTCCATCATCTTGGTGACCATCTGCAGCAGGTCGGCGTCGAGCACCATCTTCTCGAGGCTCGAGTGCAGGCCACCCTCCATCCAGCCGGCGCCGTGCATCATGAAGTTCACGCCGCCCATGACGGCGCCCCACAACGCGAAGACGCTCTCGTACGCGGCCTGGGCGTCGAGCGCATTGGCAGCGCACACGTTCGAGCTGCGATAGGGGATGCCGTAGCGGCGGGCCAGCTGGCCACCGATCATGGCGGTGCGCACGTACTCGGGGGTGCCGAACGCCGGAGCACCGCTCTGCATGTCGACGTTCGACGTGAACCCGCCGTACATCGCGGGCGCACCCGGGTTGACGATCTGCAGGAAGGCGATGCCAGCGAGCGCCTCGGCGTTCTGCTGCGCCAGGGCACCGGCCAAGGTGATGGGGGCCATCGCTCCGGCGAGCGTGAACGGGGTGACCACGACGGGCTGGTTGTGGAGGGCGAACTCGATCATGCCCTGGGCCATCGGGATGTCGAGGCGCAGCGGCGAGTTGGTGTTCACCACGGTGATGAGCGACGGCTCGCGGTCGATGGTGGCCTGGTCGACACCGCGGGCGATGCGCACCATCTCGATGCAGTCGATGTTGCGCTGGCGACCGAGGCTGTAGCAGTACATGCCCTTGTCGGTCATCGTGAGGATGTCGTGCGATGCCTCGAGATGGCGCACCGAGTGATGGATGTCGATCGGTTCCACCGGGTAGCCCGGCACGTAGTGGATGACGTTCAGCATCTGCGCCAGCTTCAGCAGGTCGCGGAAGCCTTCGCGGTCGCCGGTGCGGCGCACGCCGTTGCGGTCGATGTAGTGCGGAGTGCTGGCCACCGTGCCGAACGTGAGCCAGCGGCCACCGATGCGCACGTTGTGATCGGGGTTCCAGCTGTGCAGGGTGTACTCGCTGGGCGCCGTGGTGATGGCCGACTCGATCAGTTCGCGCGGGAACCGGACGCGGTGGTTGCTCTCGTCGACATCGGCGCCGGCAGCCTTCATGATGCTGCGCGACTCGGGGCACATGAACTCCATGCCGATGCGCTCGAGAATGGTGAGCGAGGCCTGGTGGATCGACTCGAGCTCGTCGGCCGACACCACCTCGGTGTGGTTGAGGCGCATCTGCGGCTGCTTGAACGGCAGCTGCTCGGGCAGCCGGGAACGGGTGCCCTCGGCGCGGTCGCGGCCACGTCGACGAGCGGGGTTTCCGCCGTCTGGTCCGCTGGTGGGGCCGGTGTCGGGAGCGGTGTCGGTCACGAGATGCGACACTACACCGCCGGACGGCATTCCTTGTACGGTTGTCTCGCGAATAGCCACGGCGGACGGGTGGGCGTGGGCTCGGGCGATGCGATGTACGGCTTCGCCGACTCCGCCCGCTGGTTCCTGGGCGAGGATCCGCTCGACCTCGACGAACAGCGCCTCGCGACCACCGCCAGCGCCTCGGCTACCTTCTCCTGACCCGTCGCCTGGTTAGCCTCCACGCCGTGTCCACCATCGCCAGCATCGTCGCCACCCCGGTCAACGTTCCGATGGTGGCGCCCTATCGGTTCTCGTTCGGCACCCTCGCCAGTTTCACCACCACCATCGTCGAGGTCACCGACAGCGACGGCGTCACCGGCATCGGCGAGACCCCGCACGGCGACCTCTCGGCCCTGATCGGTTCGATGGGCGAGCGCCTCGCCGGGTGCTCGGTCGACGACCTGAACGGGTGCGAGGCCCGGTGCGTTGCTCGCACCGGCTTCAGCCTGTGGGACGACTCGGCCAACGAGCGGCGGGCGTTCGGCGGGATCGAGATGGCGCTCTGGGACCTGCGGGCCAAGCGAGCTGGCGTGCCGCTGGTCGACCTGCTCGGCGGCCGGGTACGCGACAGCGTGGCGTTCACCGAGTACTTCGCGCTGCGCGTGGGCCGTGAGGAGACACCCGCCGACGTGGTGCGCTATTGCGAGCAGATGGCCGCCGAGTTCGACGCCCCGGTGTTCGAGGGCAAGCTCGGCGTGCTCGACGTGGAGACCGAGATGGCCATGGTGGCCGATCTGGTGCGGGCGCTCGGGCCCGGTCGGGTGCAGCGCCTCGACGCGAACGGCGTGTACACCGTGCCCACCGCCCGTCAGGTGGTGCGACGGCTCGCCGATCTGGGAGTGGGCTGGTTGGAAGACCCGTGCCGCACCCACGACGAGACGGCCCGTCTGCGTGCCGACGGGGCACCCATCTCGTTCAGCACCCACCAGGTCGACCTCGCTCGCGCTGCCCGCGATGGCGTGCCCGACGCGTTCTGCATCGACGCCACCGAGATGGGCGGCCTGCGACGAACGCAGGAC
>JBEICS010000234.1:0-4401 GCA_040383925.1 Acidimicrobiaceae bacterium
CTGCTCGCCGAGCGACCCACGGCCCGGCGCGCCCCGGCCGAGTGACCTCGCGCCGCACCTGGGTGCGGCTGTCGCGTACCGCCCGCGTCTGGCGGCTCACCGTGCGCAACGCCTGGCGTTGGCTGTTGCACCGTGCCCGGCGTCGGGTGACCCACCGCGACCGGCGGGCCGACCTCGACACCGCCTACACCCTGCGCACCGCCGACGACGTGGCCCGCGAACTGGGCTCGATGAAGGGTGCCCTGATGAAGGCCGGGCAATTACTCGGCTTCGTCGTCGAGGCGCTGCCCGACGAGGCCCAGCGGTCGCTGTCGACGCTGTTCAGCGACGCACCGGCGATGGCCCCCTCGCTGGCCGCCCAGGTGGTGACGGCCGAGTTCGGTGCGCCGCCCGAGCGGCTGTTCCTCGACTGGTCGCCCGAACCGGCCGCTGCGGCCAGTATCGGCCAGGTTCACCGCGCCGTCACCCGCGACGGCCGCGAGGTGGCGGTGAAGGTGCAGTACCCGGGCATCGCCGCCTCGATCGAGGCCGACCTCTCCAACGCCGACCTGCTGTACCGGATGGTCAGCGCCTTCTCGCTGAAGGGACTCGACACACGGGCGCTGGTCGACGAGTTGCGGCTGCGGATGCGCGACGAACTCGACTACCGACTCGAGGCGGCCAACATCGACGAGTTCACCCGTCGGTTCGCCGGGCACCCGTTCGTGCACCTGCCGGCGCTGGTGCCCGAGCACAGCGGTGCCTCGGTGCTCACCACCGAGTGGGTCGACGGCCTCTCGTGGAACGAGTTCCTCGCGGTGGCCACACCCGAGGCCCGCCAGCGCGCCGGCGAGGTGGTGTGGCGGTTCGCCCAGCACGCCATCCACCGCCTCGGCGTGTTCAACGGCGACCCGCACCCGGGCAACTACCTGTTCACTGCCGACGGCGATGTGACGTTTCTCGACTTCGGCATGGTGAAGCGGTGGGCGCCCGGCGAGTGGGAGCGACTGATGCCGTGCATGGACGCAATCGTCGTCGACCGCGACCCCGACCGACTGGTGGCGGCGATGGAGACGTCGGGCTTCCTGCGCGCCGGCCACGGCCTGGCTCCGCAGGCCGTGTTCGACTACGTCAGCAGCCCCTACCGGCCGTACCTCACCGACACGTTCACGTTCGACCGCGAGTTCATGCGCGACACCGTGGCGCGCATCATCGATGTGAACGGGCCGCACGCCGCGGCGATCGCGGTCATCGACATGCCGGCTTCGTTCGTGATGCTCGACCGCGTGGTGTGGGGCGTGAGCGCCCTGTTGGGCAAGTTGGGCGTGACGGGACGATGGCGCGAGATGCTGCTCGAGTACCGCCTCGACCGACCCCCCACCACCGACCTCGGACGCGCCGAACTGCAATGGCGGCAAGGATCGGCCGCACAGTAATGTCGGCCAGGACTGTTGCGGTCGGGAACACTCACCCAGACAGTCATCGACACACGAACTGTCGACATCGACAGTGACGCCGGGGGGAAGACGTGGCCGATCCGTACAAGCCGAGAGCGCCGTTCGCGCCGTGGGACCGCCGCGAGCTGCCGGGCGCGTTCGACGTCGAGGAGTCGGCCCGCCGTGTCGGCAACTACAAGTGGGCCGAGATGAAGTTGTTCGAGGCGTTGGGCGGCTGGGTGGCCACCGTGCCCGAGCTCGACGTGAAGATGCGCCTCGGCACGCACTGCTACAAGCACGCCTGGCACGCCGAGCTGTGGCACAAGCGGCTGCCCGAACTGCGCGAGATGAACCCCGACCGGCTCACCCAGCCGGCCAACGACGCCCTGGTGCGCTTCGTCGAAGCGATGACCGAGCCCGAGGCACCAGAGCAGACCATCGAGAAGCTCGTCGGCGTGTACCGGGTGTTCATCCCCCGCTTCATCGCGGCGTACACGTTCCACCGCAACAACACGAGCCAGATCACCGATGCGCCCACCATCCGCTCGCTGACCTTCATCCTCCAGGACGAGTTCGACGACTGGCGCGACGGCGAGATGCTGCTGCAGTCGCTCATCGAGACGCCCGAGGAGGTCGACCGGGCCGCCGCCCACCAGGCCCGGCTCGAGAAGCTCATGCTCGAAGCCGGTGGCATCGCCGGCCCTGGTTCGATCGGTTCCACCACCGGAGGTGCGTCATGAGGAAGTTCCTGCCCGTCGACGACCTGGCCCGCGACCAGCGGTTCAACAAGCTCACCATGGCCGACCGGATGGCCGACCCGCGCACCGCCCTGGGCAAGGGCGACGAGGGGTCGCGCCGTGCATCGAACCGCCTCGTGCCCAGCCGGCCCGATGCGAGCGCCGCGGCGCGCGGCCTGATGCACGGCATCTTCGTCGGCGAGATCCAGGCACTCGAGGGCGCCGGACGCACCTGCCACGACTTCCGCACCCAGGGCGATCAGGCCCGCCGTGCCCAAGACGCCATGGGCGACAACACCGGCACCGCCGCCGAGTGCGCCGATGCCGTGCCGTTCGCACTGAAGCTCGACATGGCCCGCCAGGCGTGGGACGAGGCCCGCCACGTCGAGATCAGCATCAAGCTCAGCGAGTGGATGGGCACCGAGGTGGGCGAGTT
The DNA here is from genome assembly GCA_040383925.1 of Acidimicrobiaceae bacterium. Classification (GTDB taxonomy): domain Bacteria; phylum Actinomycetota; class Acidimicrobiia; order Acidimicrobiales; family Ilumatobacteraceae; genus VFMC01. The sequence continues at coordinate 2,589 of JBEICS010000234.1, forward strand.
CGCCGAGAACACCGTGCTGTTCCAGGCGGCGTGCAGCACCGACCCCATCCTGCGACTCGCCGGCGTGAACCGGGCCCTCGAAGGCCTGGCCATCGACGTGTTCACGACGATGAAGGAGTTCGGCGAACTGGCCGGCGACCCCTACCTCGAGTTCTGCGAGGACTGGATGCTCGCCGACGAAGTGACCCACGTGAAGATGGGCAGCGACTGGCTGCGCCGCGTCACCGAGAACGACCCCGAGCGCCGCAAGAAGGCCCTCGAGTTCCAGGGTGTCGTCGACAAGTTGTTCAGCTACGGCGGCACCCGCTCCGACAGCCAGGAGTCGCCCATCGGGTTGGCCCGCCGCTTCCGCGACCTGGCAGGCTTCACCGATGCCGAGGTCGAGTCGATCGCCGAGGTGAGCCTGGCGGCGCTCGAGGAGCGCAAGGCCGCCGTGGCCAAGATGCAGCAGGCCGCCGACGCCGTGGCCGAGCTCGCCGACGCATGAGCGTCACCGTCAGCCCGCAGGAGTTCCGCTTCGTGTCGTTCGACGCGGCGCTCATCCAGCGCGTGGCCGAGAGTCTGCTGGGGGCGCTGGGCATGACCGACCGCAACCTCCACATCGAGGTCGACGAGACCACCCCGCTGGCACGTATCCGCATCGACGTGACCGGCGATCCGATCGTCGTCCATGCCGAGAGCGGCGCGTTCGAAGACACCCGCCGTCCACGTCAGCAGAGCGAGAACGCCACCGCGTCGTCACTCGGGCGCGTGCTGCTGCGGGCCCGCGACCGGCTGGTGGGCGGGTTCGGCGAGGCCCCGGCCGACGACGCGCTGTCGCTGGCCCAGATGGCGGCGTGGGAGACCTACTGCGTCGGTCGCCTGGGCCGCCTGGGCGTCTCGGTGAACCAGCAGCGGTGGCGCTACAACTTCCGCAACCGCCACGGGTTCACCGACATGGGTGACCTCGCCTTCGACCGTCTGTGGGCGAGCGACGGCCTCACCTGGGGCGAGCTCGACGAGATCAGCCGCACCGCCTGATCCGTGAGCAACGGCCGGGCGCACACCGGCCTCCGCTCACGAAGCCCAGCGGTCCGTGCGCAACGGCCGGGCGCACACCGGCCCACGCTCACGAAGCCGGGCGGGTGGCGTTCGGTCCGGTGCGTCGACCGGCGAGGCGCGAGACTGCACGGGTGAGCGAGATCTGCACCCACGATGTCGACCTCGGCGATGTGACCCTCCGGGTCCATGAGGCCGGCGATCCGAAGAACCCCACTGTCGTACTGAGCCACGGCTTCCCCGAACTGGCCCACTCGTGGCGCCACCAGTTGCCGGCCTTGGCTGCTGCCGGGTTCCACGTCATCGCCCCCGACCAGCGCGGCTACGGGCACTCCACCGCGCCCACTGCGGTCGACGCTTACGGCGTGCGCCAACTCACCGGCGACCTCGTCGCCCTGCTCGACCGGGCCGGCAAGGACCAGGCCGTGTTCGTCGGCCACGACTGGGGTTCGCTGGTGGTGTGGGAGACCGCCCGCCTGCACCCCGAGCGGGTGCGGTCGGTGGTGGGCGTGAGCGTGCCGCTCACGCAGTGGCCCGCCAAGCCCACCGACCTGATGAAGATGGTCTACTCCGACCGCTTCTTCTACATCCTCTACTTCCAGCAGGTGGGCCCGCCCGAGCGCGAGTTGGGTGCCGACCCGTACCGGTCGATGGCGGCCTTCCTCTACTTCGCATCGGGCCAGGCGATGCAGGGCCGCGAGATGCCCACCGAGCTGCCCCCGATGGAGGGCACCGGCTTCCTCGACGTGATGGGGCCGGCCTTCCCCGACCGCCC
>JBEICS010000235.1:0-4394 GCA_040383925.1 Acidimicrobiaceae bacterium
GTAGTAGCTGACCGGCACCGGGATGGGCACGTTGATGCCCACCATGCCCACCTGCACGTCGAACTCGAACTGGCGGGCCACACCACCGTCGCGGGTGAAGATGGCGGTGCCGTTGCCGACCTGGTTGGCGTTGATGAGTTCGAGGCCTTCTTCGTAGCCCGACACGCGGGTGACACCCAGCACCGGCCCGAAGATCTCTTCGTCGTAGCAGCGCATGCCCGGGGTGACCTTGTCGATCAGGCTCGGCTTCAGGAAGAAGCCGCCCTCGGGTGCGCCGTCGCGACCGTCGACCACCACGGTGGCGCCTTCCTCGGCTGCACCGGCCACGTAGCCGGCCACCTTGTCGCGGTGCTCGCGGGTGATGAGCGGGCCCATCTCGTTACCGGCCTCGCTGGCGGGGCCGACCTTGATGTCGGGGATGCGGTGCTGAATGCGCTCGATCAGCGCGTCGGCCACAGCGTCGACCGCGAGCACGACGCTGATGGCCATGCACCGCTCGCCGGCCGAGCCGTAGGCGGCGCTGACAGCAGCATCAGCGGCCATGTCGAGGTCGGCATCGGGCAGCACCAGCATGTGGTTCTTCGCGCCGCCCAGGGCCTGCACCCGCTTGCCGTTCTTGGTGCCGGTCTCGTAGATGTACTTGGCGATCGGGGTGGAGCCGACGAAGCTGATGGCCGAGATGTCGGGGTGCACCAGCAGGCGGTCGACCGCCTCTTTGTCGCCGTTCAGCACGTTGAAACAGCCGTCGGGCAGGCCCGCTTGCTTCAGCAGTTCGGCCAGGAACATGCTGGCCGACGGATCCTTCTCGCTGGGCTTCAGCACGAACGTGTTGCCGCAGGCGAGGGCGTTGGCGAACATCCACATCGGCACCATGGCCGGGAAGTTGAACGGGGTGATGCCCGCCACCACACCGAGCGGCTGCTTGATGGAGTACACGTTCACGCCGGTGGAGGCCTGCTCGCTGTAGCCACCCTTCAACAGGTTCGGGATACCGCAGGCGAACTCGACGTTCTCGAGGCCACGGGCCACCTCGCCCAGCGCGTCGCTGAGCACCTTGCCGTGCTCGGCCGACAGCAGGGACGCGATCTCCTTGCGGTTCGCGGAGATGAGTTCACGCATGTTGAACATCACCTCGGCGCGGCGCGACAGGTTGGTGGCCCGCCACGCCGGGAAGGCCGCCTTCGCCACGGCGACGACGTGGTCGACCTCGGCCACCGAGGCGAAATCGACCGAGGCGCTCTGCTCGCCGGTGGCCGGGTTGTACACGACGCCCGAGCGGCCCGATGCTCCTTCGAGCACCTTGCCGTCGACCCAGTGCGAGATCCGATTCATGTGTGGTTCCTATTCGTTCGTCGTCCGACGGGGGTGGTCGGACAGGGGGATCAGACGAGGTATTGCGACAGGCCGCGCTTGATGTACTGCCCGTGGCCCTTGTGGCCGGTGTAGGTGTCGTTCTCGATGACGACGAGACCGCGCGACAGCACCGTGTCGACCTTGCCGTCGATCACCCAGCCCTCCCAGGCCGAGTGGTCCATGTTCATGTGGTGCTTGTCGTTGATGCCGATCTTGGTCTTCTGGTTGGGGTCCCACACGACGACGTCGGCATCGGCGCCCGGGGCGATGACACCCTTCTTCGGGTACATGCCGAACATGCGCGCCGGGGTGGTGCAGCAGGTCTCGACCCAGCGCTCGAGGCTCAGTTCGCCTGCCACGACACCCTGGTAGATCAGCTCCATGCGGTGCTCGACACCGCCGATGCCGTTCGGGATGGCGGCGAAGTTGCCGAGGCCCAATTCCTTCTGGTCCTTGAAGCAGAACGGGCAGTGGTCGGTGCTGACCACGGCGAGCTCGTTCATCCGCAGGCCCTTCCACAGGTCGCCCTGGTGGCCGTGGCCCATCTGGCCGATGTAGTGCGGGTCGTGGTCGCGCGAGCGGACCGGGGTGCTGCACACCCACTTGGCACCTTCGAAGCCGGGCTGGCCGAGCGTCTCTTCGAGCGTGAGCCACAGGTACTGCGGGCAGGTCTCGGCGAACACGTTGCGCCCGTTGTGGCGGGCCGCGGCCACCTCGTTCAGCGCATCGCCGGCGCTCATGTGCACGATGTACAGCGGCACGTTGCCGGCCACATGACTGAGCACGATGGCGCGGTGTGTGGCCTCGGCCTCGAGCGGCGACGGGCGGGTGTAGCTGTGGTAGCGGGGGTCGGTCTCGCCGCGGGCGAGCGCCTGCTGCACCAGCACGTCGATGGCGATGCCGTTCTCGGCGTGCATCATCACCATCGCACCGCACTCGGCGGCGGTCTGCATGGCCTTCAGGATCTGGCCGTCGTCGCTGTAGAACACGCCCGGGTAGGCCATGAAGAACTTGAAGCTGCTGATGCCCTCGTGCTCGGTGAGGTACTTCATCGCCTTCAGCGAGTTGTCGTCGACACCGCCGATGATCTGGTGGAAGGCGTAGTCGATGGCGCACTGGCCATCGGCCTTGCGGTGCCATTCGGCCAGGCCGTCGAACACGTTCTCGCCGTAGCGCTGCACGGCCATGTCGACGATGGTGGTGACACCGCCCCACGCGGCAGCGCGGCTACCGGTCTCGAACGTGTCGCTGGCGAAGGTGCCACCGAAGGGCAGTTCCATGTGGGTGTGCACGTCGACACCACCGGGGATGACGTACTTGCCGGCGGCGTCGATGACGCGGTCCATCCCCTCATCGGTGAAGAAGCCGGGCGTGCCCAGCGCCGAGACGGTCTCACCGTCGATGAGCACGTCCTGGGCCACCACACCGGTGGTGGAGATGACCTTGCCGTTCTTGATCAGGATCTTTGCCATGGATTCCTCCCCTGGGATACAGGCGCTGCGATATGGGCTCTGGACGGGACGACGACGGGTGCGTCAGCCTTCGACGATCTCACCGTACGCGTCGGGACGACGGTCGCGGTAGAACGCCCACCGATCGCGGATGCTGCGCAGCTTGGCCATGTCGAGGTCGCGCACGATCAGTTCGCTCTGGTACGCGTCGCCCACGTCGCCCACGAACTTGCCCTCGGGATCGACGAAGTAGCTCTGGCCGTAGAAGTCGTTCTCGCCGAGCGACTCGATGCCCACCCGGTTGATGGCCCCGACGTAGTAGATGTTGGCCACGGCGGCGGCCGGCTGCTCGAGGCGCCACAGGTACTCGCTGAGGCCGCGATGGGTGGCCGACGGGTTGAACACGATCTCGGCGCCGTTGAGGCCGAGGATGCGCCACCCCTCGGGGAAGTGGCGGTCGTAGCAGATGTACACGCCCACCTTGCCGACCGCGGTGTCGAACACCGGGTACCCACCGTTACCGGGCTTGAAATAGAACTTCTCCCAGAACCCCTTCGTCTGAGGGATGTGCTGCTTGCGGTACTTGCCGAGGTAGGTGCCGTCGGCGTCGATGACCGCGGCGGTGTTGTAGTACAGGCCGGGCTGCACGACTTCGTACATCGGCAGCACCATCACCATGCCCAGTTCCTTCGCGATGGACATGAACCGCTGCGTGGTGGGGCCATCGGGGATGTACTCGGTGTAGCCGTAGTACTCGACTTCCTGCACCTGGCAGAAGTAGGGGCCGTAGAACAGTTCCTGGAAGCAGATGACCTGCGCGCCCTGGGCCTTGGCCTCGTGGGCGTACTGCTCGTGCTTGTCGAGCATCGCCTCTTTCGAGCCGGGCCAATCGGTCTGGACGAGGGCAGCGCGGACGATGTCGGCGTTCGACGAGTCGGTCATCTGGCGGATCGTAATGTGACACGCGTCTGCTGACAATGATTGTATTGTGCCCGTACAAACAGACACATGCCGTTCATCGATTGGGAACATCCCCGAGACGCGAACGGCCTGATCGGGCGGACCATGGACCTCGAAGCCATCATCGACGACCGCAGCGCCAAGGGCATCGCGGCAGCAATCGGCCGGCTCATCTCCACCGGCGACCTCGCCCCCGGCCATCGCCTGCCCACCGTGCGCGAGTTGTCGCGTTCGCTCGGCGTGTCGCCCACCACGGTCAGCGAGGCGTGGCAGTCACTCGCCAAGGTGGGTGCCATCGACGCCCGCGGCCGCCAGGGCACGTTCGTCCGCCAACCCACCGGGCCGGGTTCACCGCGCCGCTACCGCCGCATCACCGAGGGCCCCGGGCACTTCGCGCTCGACCTGTCGTCCGGCACGCCCGACCCCGCGTTGCTGCCCGACCTCGGCCCGGTCATCGCCCGCGTCAGCCGCCAGTCGCTCACCTCCAGTTACCTCGACCGACCGGTGCTACCGGCGCTCGACGAACGGCTGCGCGCCAGTTGGCCGTTCCCGCCCGATGACCTCACCGTGGTCGACGGCGCGATGGATGCGCTCGACCGCATCGCCGAGGTGGTGGTGCGACTGGGCGAC
>JBEICS010000236.1:0-4389 GCA_040383925.1 Acidimicrobiaceae bacterium
CGTCATCGGGCTCGGACGATTCGGTGAAGCGTTGGCCCGGGGCCTGATCGAACAGGGGATCGAGGTGCTGGCCGTCGACTTCGACGAGGACATCGTCCAGCGGGTCGCAGGGCACATCCCGAACGTGGTGCAGTGCGACGGAACCTCGGCTCCGGCCCTGCGCCAGATCGGCGCCGAGCAGTTCTCGCGGGCTGTGGTCGCCGTCGCCTCCAACGTGGAGGCCTCGGTGCTCACGGCACTGGTGCTCATCGACGAACTCGAGATTCCGATGGTGTGGGCAAAGGCGATCTCGGCGGAACACGCCAAGATCCTCGGCCGGGTCGGTGTGCAGCGGGTGATCCAACCCGAGTACGACATGGGCTACCGGACCGCGCGCAGCATTGCGAACGGTGTCACCGACTACTTCCACGTCGAGGACGACTTCGCCTTGATGGAGTTGGAGGCCCCACGACGCCTTCTCGGCCGACCGTTGGGCGAGTTGGGCGTTCGTGCGAAGTACGGCGTGACGATCGTCAGCATCAAGCCGCCGGGCGGGGCATTCCAGCACACCGACCAGTCGACGGTTCTGCACGAGGGCGAGTTGATCCTGCTGGCCGGCAAGCCCGCCAGCCTCGACCGGTTCATCGCCGACGCGTAGCCCGGCCCGGACATCGGGCCGACGGTCGTCACCGGGCTCGTTGCTTCGACCCGTTGCGGATCCAGGCGCTGTGGCTGCGCACATCGCCACCCGTCGGCCGGCGCCACCAGGGATAGGGGTGGGTGGCGACGATGTTCAGGCGCGCCGAGCGGTGCTGGAACCCGGGCACCGGCGCGAACGTGACCGCCAGTGCGGCGCCCGCGAGCTCGGTGACGGGGTCGCCGAGCAGGATGCGCAGCGGCCGGTGCTCGGCCAGTTCGGCGAGGGTCTCGGTGAGGAAGACGAGTCGCTTCGCACTCAGCCGGAGGCGGGCGAGCAGCGGTTCGTCGAACACGAACACCGCCGGTGTGTCGGGCCAGGCCGCGAGCGCCGGCTCGCGCACGCCGAGCGACTCGGCAGTGAGCCACACGGCCTCAGGTGCGCCGGTCACCTCGGCCGCCGTCGGCCCGGCCAGATCGGGGCCCGAGCGGAGCAGTGCGTCGTCGAGCCCCTCGCCGGGTGATGCTGTCGGCCAGTCCTGGATCGGGCAGTTCGAGGCCAGCGGACACGAGGCGCACCAGGCCGATGCCCGCCGCTCGACCTGCCAGCGCGAGAACCCGTAGGCATCGGTGGTCATCGCACCGATCGACCACTGCCAGCCGTACCGGTTCGCCGCCCTCGAACCGTCGAGCAGATGACGGAACATCCACTCCTCACCCTCACGCCAGTCGGCGCCCGCCCGCACCGACCAGTGCGACGCAGTCCACATCCGGGTCTGGTTCACCAGCCAACCGGTCTGCTCGAGTTCGTCGCGCACCTGCTGCATGCACACCATGTCGTCGGGCAGCACCTCGGGCCAGGCCGGCGTCGCCACGGCGGGCTGCCGCCGCAACGGGTCGGCGTTGCGGCTACCGACCCGTGCGTAGAGGTGGCGGGTGTACTCCTGCCACCACAACTCGTCGACGAACTTGCGCCGGTCGGCGGCGGGTGCGCCGGCGGCTGCGGCCGACGCCTCGGCCAGGGTGACGAGCCCGTGGCGGATGTAGGGCGACAGCGCCGTGGCGCCGCGGCTGCGGGCCGGGTGCACCTGGCTGCGCCGCTTGGCGTAGCCGCTGACATCGAGCGTGGCGAGGGCGGCATCGGCGGCGCGCTGGCCACCGCGTCGAGCGGGCTGTGCCACCGAGCCGGGGTCGCACACGAGGTGCCCGAGATGCTGGTCGACCCATGCGGCAGCGCCGTCGAACGTGGGGGTGGGGAGTGTCGCCACTGGTCAGTCCGTCACCGTCGAAGCCATGGTCGGCACGGTATCGGGCAGGTTGATCGGGCGGCCCGAGATGCCTCGGCGGCGATGTGCCTGCTAGGACGAGTTCCATGCTGCAACAGGTCCGCTGCCCTCGTGCGACCGGGACGCATCCGTCGTCGGGGGCACCGGCATGACCCCGCCCCCCAAGACCTGCGCCACCTGCGGCCGCACGATGACGTGGCGCGCCAAGTGGGCTGCCAACTGGGACGAGGTGCGCTACTGCTCGGATCGCTGCCACCGCCACAAGGTGCAGCCCGTCGACGAGGCGCTCGAGACCGCCATCCGCACGCTGCTCGACGGCCGGGCCCGCGGCGCCACGATCTGCCCCAGCGAGGCAGCCAGGGCGGTCGAGCCCGAGGGGTGGCAGGTGTTGATGGAACCGGCCCGTGCCGCGGCTCGCCGCCTGGTGGCCGCGGGCGAGATGGAGATCACCCAGGGCGGGCGCGTGGTCGACCCATCCACCTGCAAGGGCCCCATCAGGATCCGCCGGGCGGGCGCATGACCACCGCTGCCGTGGTGATGCTGTCGCTGCACCTCGCCGCCACCGCGGCAATGACGGGCCTGATCTGGTTTGTGCAGGTGGTGCACTACCCGCTGTTCGCCGCCGTGGGCGCCGAGCAGTTCGTCGCCTACGAGGTGGCCCACCAGCGCCGCACCTCCATCGTCGTGGGGCTGCCGATGTTGGTGGAGGGCCTCACCGTGCTGGCGCTGTTCTTCTGGCCGCCCGACGGCGTGGGCAGGATGCTGCCCTTCGTCGGGGGCGTGCTGCTGACCGTCGTGCTGGCGAGCACCGTGTTCCTGCAGGTGCCCGCCCACGCAGCGCTGGCCCAGTCGTACGACGCGGCCCACGTGCGCCGGCTGGTGCGCAGCAACTGGGTTCGCACCATCGGCTGGTCGGCCCGTCTGGTGCTGGCGGTGGTGATGCTGGTGAGGGCGGCCGCATGACCGTGAGCGACGCCTACACGTTCCGGGCCGAACTGTGGGAGTGGCACGGCCAGGCCAGCTGGCATTTCGTCAGCCTGCCCGAGGATGTCACCGACGACATCGACGACCGCTTCGGCCACCTCGCCGCCGGGTTCGGTTCCATCCGGGTGGAGGTGCGCGTGGGCAGCAGCACCTGGCGCACCTCGGTGTTCCCCGACACCAAGCGAGGTGCGCTCATCCTGCCGGTGAAGCAGGAGATCCGCCGCAAACAGCACCTCGCCGTGGGCAGCGCCGCCGAGTTCGAGCTGCGGGTCGTCGTCGACTGAGGCATCGACGCGTCTCGATAGTCAGCATGTGACTAATCTGCTCGTCATGTTCGCCGCCCGCCGTCTCGTGCTCGCCGGCCTCGCCGTCGCCGGCATCGCAGCAGCCTCGTGCGGCGGCGACGACGCACCGCAGACCAGCACGTCCGGCTCGGCAGTTGCTGGCACCGTGGTGGTGTACGCCGCCTCGTCACTCGCCGAGGCGTTCACCGCGATAGGCGCCGCGTTCGAGTCGGCCAACCCCGGCACGAAGGTGACGTTCAACTTCGCCGGGTCGGGCGACCTGGCCGCCCAGATCATCGAAGGGGCACCGGCCGATGTGTACGCCTCAGCCGACGAGTCGAACATGGCCAAGCTCACCGACGCGGGCGGGAACGCCACCGAACCGGTGGTGGTGGCCCGGAACACGTTCGAGATCATCGTCGGACCGGGGAACCCGGAGGGCATCAGCGGCCTGGCCGATCTGGCCGACCCCGACCTGATCGTGGTGCTGTGCGCCGACACCGTGCCCTGCGGCAAGGGTGCTGCCACTGTGCTGGCCGACGCCGGGGTGACGGTGACGCCGAAGAGCTACGAGGAGAAGGTGAAGGGCGTGGTCACCAAGGTGACCGCCGGCGAGGCCGATGCGGGCATCGTGTTCGCCACCGACGTGATCGCCGCGCGCGATGCTGCCGCCGGTGTGCCCATTCCCGCCGGTGTGAACGCGATCAGCAACTACCCGATCGTCGTCACCAAGGAGGCGCCCAACGCTGCCGCAGCGCAGGCGTTCGTCGACTTCGTCGCCAGCGCTGCCGGGCAGGCCATCCTGGCGAAGTACGGGTTCCTGCCCGCCTGAGCGACCACCCGCCCGCGCCGCAGGGCCGGGGCGGAGTCCTGTAGATTGTTCGGGGCCGAACGACCTGGGAGGTGGGCGCTGTGGGAGAAATCGTCGGAGCCGCACTCGTGTCGCACGTGCCGCCCATCGTGCTGCCCGAGGAGGTGCGGCTCGAGATCAACAACGGTCGCGACACCACCCTGCGCGACGGCCTGTTCCGGATGCGGCGCGACTTCATCGACCCGCTGCGGCCCGACACGATCGTCGTCATCGACTCGCACTGGTTCACGACGTTCGAGTGGGTGGTGTCGGCGAGCGAGCGGCGCAGCGGCCGCTTCACCAGCGAAGAGCTGCCCCGCGGCAACCCGCAGATGCCGTACGACCTGCCGGGCGACCCGCACCTCGCCCA
>JBEICS010000237.1:0-4369 GCA_040383925.1 Acidimicrobiaceae bacterium
GAACGGCGTATACGCCGCCAACCCACGATCCGCCAACGTCTTCGAAATCGCCGCCGTCAACGTCGTCTTCCCGTGGTCGATATGACCCATCGTGCCGATATTCACATGCGGCTTCGTACGCTCGAACTTCGCCTTGCTCATTGCAGTCTCCGTTGCTCTCCCGGATCAGTGGGTTGTCAAAGAACCCGGGCAGTGTAGCGGCCAGTGGGGCCGACGCACCAACCCGCGTCCGCGAGATGCTGGCCTCGAGGTTGACGAAAAGTACAATTGCGGCATGCACCTCGCCACCCGTCTGTCCAACCTCGGCACCGAAACAGCGTTCGCCGTCTCGCTTGCAGCAGCCGACTGGGCAGCCAAGGGGAACCGCGTGTTCCCGTTCCACCTCGGCGACATGAACCTGCCCACCCCGGCCAACGTGGTGGCGGCGATGGACCGCGCCATCGCCGACGGCAAGACGGGCTACTGCGCTGCAGCCGGCATCATGCCGCTGCGCGAGGTGCTGGCGGCCGATGTCGGCTCGCGTCGTGGCCTGCAGTTCACGCCTGCCAACGTCGTCGTGCAGCCGGGCGGCAAGCCGGTCATCGGCAAGTTCATCCAGACCGTCATGGAGCCCGGCGACGAGGTGCTGTACCCGAACCCCGGCTATCCCATCTACGAGAGCCAGATCGAGTACTTCGGTGGCACCGCAGTGCCCTACCGCTACATCGAGACCCCCACCGGCTTCGCGCTCGACCTCGAGTACCTCGAGTCGCGCATCACGCCGCGAACCACGGCCATCTTCTACAACGACCTGCAGAACCCGCTGTCGGCCGAGAGCAGCACCGCCGAGATGGAAGCCGTCGCCGCGCTGGCCATGAAGCACAACCTGTGGGTGCTGTCCGACGAGGCCTACTTCGAGATGCGCTACAGCGGCACCAGCCGCAGCATCGCCAGCATCCCGGGCATGCAGGAGCGCACGGTCATCCTCTACACGTTCTCGAAGAAGTTCGCGATGACCGGTTGGCGCCTCGGTGCCGCCATCGGCCCCACCGCCGTGGCCGAGCAGATCGCCAAGCTGAACACGAACGACGAGTCGTGTACCGCACACTTCGTGCAGTGGGCCGGTGTCGAGGGCATCACCGGCGACCAGTCGGGCCCCGCTGCGCTGGTCGACATCCTGCGCACCCGCCGCGACGCCGCGGTCGACGCCGTCAACGCCGTGCCCGGTATGCACACCGCTCGCCCCGAGGCCACCTTCTACCTGTTCGTCAACGTCACCCAGGCCATGGCGGCCAAGGGCTTCACCGACGTGGGCGAGTTCGCCACGGCAGCGCTGCACAACACCGGCGTGTCGTTCTGCACCCGCCGCCACTTCGGTCGCCCACAGCCCGGCGAGGAGCAGCAGTACATCCGCCTCGCCTACTCGGGCATCTCGGCCGACGACATCACCGAAGGCCTCGGCCTGCTGCGCCAGTGGGTGGCCTCGTGAGCACGGTCGTCGTCACCGGCCGCATCCCCCAACCCGGCATCGACCTGCTGCGGGCCGCGGGCCACCACGTGCTCGACTGGGACGAACCCACGCCCATCTCGCGCGACGAACTGCTGCGCCGTGTGGCGGGCGCCGATGTGGTGGTGGCACTGCTCACCGAACGCATCGACGGCGAGCTGCTCGACGCCGCCGGGCCGCAGCTGCAGGCCGTGTGCAACGTGGCCGTCGGCTACAACAACATCGACGTGGCGGCGTGCCGCGAGCGAGGTGTCGTCGCCACCAACACACCGGGTGTGCTCACCGATGCCACAGCCGACATCGCGATGGCGCTCATCCTCATGTCGACCCGCCGCCTGGCCGAGGGCGAGCGGCTCATCCGTTCGCGCGAGCCGTGGCAGTGGGGCATGTTCATGATGCTCGGCTCGGGCATCCAGGGCGCCCGCCTCGGCGTGGTGGGCATGGGCCAGATCGGTGCCGCGCTGGCCCGGCGGGCCAAGGCGTTCGGCATGACCATCGCCTACAGCAACCGCAAGCCGTGCGATGCCGCGCTCGCCGCTGAACTCGACGCCACCTACGTGTCGATGGACGAACTGCTGGCCACCAGCGATGTGGTGTCGTTGCACTGCCCGTACTCACCCGACACCCACCACCTCATCAGCACCCCGCAGTTGCAGGCCATGAAGCGCACCGCCTTCCTCGTCAACACCGCCCGCGGGCCGGTGGTCGACGAAGCGGCCCTGGTGGCCGCACTCGAGGCGGGCGAGATCGCCGGCGCCGGCCTCGACGTGTTCGAGAAGGAGCCCGAGGTGCACGCCGGTCTGCTCGACCGCGACGACGTGGTGCTCATCCCCCACCTCGGATCGGCCACGGTGGAGACCCGCACGGCCATGGCCACGCTGGCCGCCCGCAACGCCCTCGGCGTCCTCGCCGGCAGCGGCCCCGTCACCCCCATCACCTGACCCCGCCCGGCCGCCCGGCCCGGGCCACCGCAACGACGCCGCACTTCGACCACGTGTCGACTTCGGGCCGCGCCGGGGCCGCAACTCGACACGCCCCGGCTCACCGGAGGCGCACCGACCCACCGCTTGTCGACTTCGGGCCGCGCCGGGGCCGAAACTCGACAATCGCCCTGGGCGGACGCGGGCCTACGGGTGGTGGAACTCGGTGGCGGCGGCGAACAGCGCCGCGGTGTCGGCAGGTGTCGCGGCCCCGACGAGGGCATCGACCCAGCCGTGGAAGCGCTGGCACGATCCTTCGTTGCGACCGAACAGGAACTCGGTCTTGGCACCGGTCCTCACGGCGCGCTGGATGCGGTTGCCGGTGTAGTAGTCCTCGTCGCGCACCACCCGCAGCAGGAAGTCCATCTGCTTGTCGATGAGCGTGAGCTGCTCGGCATCGGGCTCGAACGTGGCGAGGAAGTGCTGGGTGGTGACCGAGGTGTCGGGCGTGTCGCCGGGGAACAGCTGCGACACCATGTACAGGCGGCCGCCGGCGTCGAACCCGGCGATCGACACGTGCGGGAAGATGGTCCAGATACCGCCGTTGATCTTGGTGATGGGCCACTCGTCGTCGGGCAGGTCGGCCAGGCCGAGCATCCGTTCGTCGGGCTGGGTGTTGCGCTGGTGCGGGCCCCACGCGTCGTTCACGGTCTTGTTGTTGTACTGCGGCCCGAAGGTGTTCTTGTGCAGGATGGGCAGGTGGTAGAAGTCGAGGTAGCCGTCGTAGGCCACCTTCCAGTTCGGGCCGTCGGCGCTCTGGCGGCCCACCAGCGTGCAGTCGGCCAGGCCGAGGTGCTCGAGCATCTCGTCGTAGCCGCACAGGTAGGCGTCGACGTCGAAGTCCATGCCGGGGGTGATGCCGCCGAACACGATGCCCGCTCGCTCGGCCACGGGCAGCGGGGTGAGGCCGAGGCAACTCATGTCGACGTCGCCGAAGTTGGCCTTGTCGAGGATGCCCACCAATTGCCCACCGGTGTCGTACGTCCAGGCGTGATACGGGCAGGTGAAGCGCCGTGCCGAGCCACTGCCCTCCTCCATCACCTGAGCACCGCGGTGGCTGCACATGTTGACGAACGAGCGCAGCACACCGTCGTCGCCACGCACCAGCAGCACGGGTGTGCCCATCACGTCGAGCGCGCGGTAACTGTTGGGCTCGCGCAGTTCGCAACTGAAGCCGAGCACCAACGGCAGGCGCCGGAACACGCGGTCCATCTCGGCCTGCCAGCGCTGCGGGTCGTAGTAGTTGGCGGCCGGCACGCGCTTGACGTCGTCGTCGAGCGGCACGGTGCCCGCCTGTGCGTGACGGATCGTCCGCTTGGCCATCGCCACGAGTTGCTCTCGGCTCATGATCGCCTCCTGAGGCGCATGGTACCGACCGACCGATCGTTCGGCCGGAGTCGGAACGTTGCCGTGTCGGCACCGAGGCGGTGACGCGACACGACCCGGGCCGATGGGCCCGGGTCGTGTCCGTGAACTGCAGGGTCGATCAGCGGGCGATCACTCGCCGCGGACCCGCTTGATGATGTCGGTGGCGATGTTGCCGGGCACTTCCTGGTACAGCGCGAACTGCATCGTGTAGGTGGCCCGACCCTGGGTGCGCGACCGCAGGTCGGTGGAGTAGCCGAACATTTCCGACAGCGGCACCTGGGCACGCACCACCTGGTTGGTGCCCTGGGCCTCCATGCCCTCGATACGGCCACGGCGGCTCGACAGGTCGCCCATGACGTCGCCCATGTAGTCCTCGGGGGTAACCACCTCGACGGCCATGATGGGCTCGAGGATGACCGGCTTGGCCATCTCGGCAGCCTTCTTGAACGCCATCTGACCGGCGATCTTGAACGCCATTTCCGACGAGTCGACGTCGTGGTACTGGCCATCGGTGAGGATGGCCTTCACATCGACC
>JBEICS010000238.1:0-4358 GCA_040383925.1 Acidimicrobiaceae bacterium
GCGATGGAGGCCGTCCGGTGTGCCGAGGTGGCCGTGGGCTGCGAGTTGTTGTCGGCGGCTCGGGCGCTCCGTTCGGCCCAGGGCTCGGAGGTCGAGGGAGTCTTGGCCGGCGCCCCGCTTGCCGTCGTGCTGGAGCACTGCTCGGGCCTCGGTGAACTGCCCGACGACCACCCGTTGATCGACGAGGTGCAGCGGGCTTCGACGGTGCTGCAGGCGCTGTCTGCCATCGTGTGACCCGACTAGAGTCCGGCTGATGGGGGAGACGATGATCTCGGTTCGCGGCCTGTGGAAGGTGTACGGACCCAAGGCCGAGCGCGTCATCGGCTCGCCCGATGCCGACCTGCCGAGGCGCGAGCTCGAGGCCAAGACGGGCAACGTCATCGCCATGCGCGACATCGACCTCGACGTCGCCCCCGGTGAGGTGTTCGTGGTGATGGGCCTGTCGGGCAGCGGCAAGAGCACCCTGGTGCGCTGCCTCACCCGGCTCATCGAACCCACCGCCGGTTCGGTGCACATCGCCGGTGTCGACGTGACGGCGGCCAACGACGAGCAACTGCTCGACATCCGCCGCAACACGGTCAGCATGGTGTTCCAGCACTTCGGTCTGCTGCCGCACCGCACGCTGGTCGACAACGTCGCGTTCGGTCTCGAGGTGCGTGGCAACGACAAGGCCGAGCGCCGGGCGAAGGCGGCGGAGCAGCTGGAACTGGTGGGCCTCGGCGGGATGGGCGACTACAAGCCGCACCAGCTCAGTGGCGGCCAGCAGCAGCGTGTCGGCCTGGCCCGCGCGCTGGCCACCGACCCGCAGGTGCTGCTGTTCGACGAGCCGTTCTCGGCGCTCGACCCGCTCATCCGTCGCGAGATGCAGGACGAGGTCATCCGTCTGCGCCGCGAGGTGAACAAGACGATGGTGTTCATCACCCACGACCTCTCCGAGGCGCTGCGCATCGGCGATCGCATCGCCATCATGCGCGACGGTCGGTTCGTGCAGGTGGGTACGCCCGCCGAGGTGGTGCTGAATCCGGCCGACGACTACGTGCGCAACTTCGTGCGCGACATGCCGCGATCGCACGTGGTGCCGGTGGACGCAGTGGTCACGCCCATCGGCCCCGGCCCGCACGGTGGTGATGTGGTGGCAGGCACCAAGGTGCGTGACGTGGTGGCGATGCTCGCCGAGTCGGGTCGTCCGCTCCGGGTCGTCGACGGCGACACCGTGCTCGGTGAGGTCGGCCTGCGCGAAGTGCTGGCCGTGATCGCCGGCGAGGATCGCTGAGGTCGAGCGTGGCGAGCACGGTCGCGCCTGCGAAACCGACGGAGCAGCCGGCTCCGCCGCAGGCCATCGACCGGGCGGTCGACGTCCGGGTCGGCCTCGCCGTCCTCGTGGCGGCAGTGGTGCTGGGCACCCTCGTGTTCGGGACCGATGTGCCGTCGTGGTTCGACAACCACCTGCAGCAGTGGTCGAAAACGGCCTATCGCTGGACCGTCGACCATCGCGACGACTACTGGCTCTTCGTCTACGTCTTCGACCCGATCTCGACGCTGCTCGACACGGCCGTCACCACCGTTGCCGACGTGCTCGCGTGGTTGCACTGGCCCGGTGTGCTCACGCTCGTCGGGCTCGTCGCCTGGCGTGTCGGCGGCCGATCGGCCTCCGTGGCGTCGGTGCTGTCGCTGTTCGCCATCGGCCTGCTGGGGCTGTGGGAACCAGCGATGGCGACGATGGCCATCATGGTCGTTTCGGTGGTGCTCGCCCTCGTCATCGGCATTCCACTGGGTGTCTGGAGCGCCAGGTCGGATCGCGTCGATCAGATCCTGCGCCCTCTGCTCGACACGGCCCAGGTGATGCCGACCTTCGTGTACCTCATCCCGCTCGTGGTGATGTTCGGCATCCAGAATCCGTCGGCCGTGCTGGCCACGGTCGTCTACGCCGTGCCTCCCGCAGTGCGCCTCACGAATCACGGCCTCCGCGCAGTACCCACCGTGATCGAAGAGGTCGGACTGGCCTTCGGCGGCACACCGCGCCAACGGCTCTTGAAGGTGCAGGCACCGGTGGCTCGGCCGACCATCCTGCTGGGCCTGAACCAGGTCATCATGATGGCCTTCGGCATCGTCGTCATCGCCGCCATCGTCGGCACCGACGACCTCGGCCGTCTGGTGCTGAACACGCTGCAGAAGAACGACATCGGCGCGGCCGCCGCACCGGGTGTCGCCATCGTGCTCGCCGCCGTTGCGCTCGACCGGATGAGCACCGGCCAGCGCACCGTACGGCGCTCGTTGCGTGCGCCCTCATCGCTGAGTCGGCTGTGGGCGGCCCGGTCGACACGCGACCGCTGGCTCATCGCTGGTGGCACGGTGGTGGTCGTCGCCGCACTGAGCGCCCTTGCCGGGGCCGACGAGTTCCCCGAGGCGTGGAAGGTGACGATCGACGGCCCGGTCGACGCGGTGCTCGACTGGACCAAGGAGCATCTGCGCAGCGGCGTGCCGGTGATCGGCGGTACCCAGTCGATCAGCGATGCGCTCATCACCCACGTGCTCGAGCCGCTGCGGTCGTGCCTGGTGGCGGTGCCGTGGCTGGCGGTGGTGGGTGGCTTCGCTGCGCTCGGTCTGCTGCTCCGCGGGTGGCGCCTGGCCCTCCTCGCGGCGGCGTGCACGGTGGCGATCGCCTCCATGGGCGAAGTACCCGGCGGGGAGGGCGGTACCACGGCGATGTGGGACATTGCCATGGACACGCTCAGCCTGGTGCTGGTGAGCATCGTCATCAGCGTGGTGATCGCCGTGCCGCTCGGCATCGTCGCCGGCCGTTCGAGGCGGTTCGACCGGGCATTGCGCCCACTGCTCGACTTCGCCCAGGTGATGCCGCAGTTCGTCTATCTCATCCCGGTGGTCGCGTTGTTCGGAGCCTCGCGGGCGACGGGTGTGGTGGCGGCGGTGGTGTACGCAGTGCCGCCCGCCATCCGACTCACCAGCCTCGGTCTCCAGGAAGTACCGGTGCCGCCGCGCGAGGCAGCCACGTCGTTCGGGGCGACGACGCGCCAGGAGCTCATCAAGGTGCAGTTGCCGCTGGCCCTTCGCTCGATCCTGCTCGGCGTGAACCAGACGATGTTGATGGTGCTCGCCACGGTGGTGATCGCGGCACTGGTCGGCGCAGGTGGTCTCGGCCTGCAGGTGATCTACGGTCTCACGAAGTCGCTCCAGCAGATCGGCCAGGGCGTGGCCGGTGGGCTGAGTATTGTGCTGCTGGCGATCGTGCTCGACCGACTCACCCAAGCGTGGGGCGACCGGGCCGATCCACAGCGTCGGCGATGATCCAACGCATCATGAACACACAACAGGGGGAACAGATGACACACACCAGACGACGGGCCAGCCTGCTGGCGGGCGTTCTCGTCACGGCAGGGCTGCTGGCGGCCTGCGGCAGCGACGACGGCGGCGACGAGGCGCGTGCCGGCATCACGCTGGCGGTGAACCCGTGGACGGGTTCGGCCGTGAACGCGAACGTGGCGAAGGTGGTGCTCGAGGCCGATCTCGGCACCGAGGTCACCTTCACCGAGATCGACGAGTTCGCCACCTGGCCGGGCATGGACGCGGGCGACATCGACGCCGTGCTCGAGGTGTGGCCGTCGGGCCATGCCGCCGACTACGAGCAGTACATCGATGGCAAGAAGTCGGTGGTCGACCTCGGCCTCCTCGGGCCGGAGGCGAAGATCGGCTGGTACGTGCCGACGTTCGTCGTCGAGCAGCACCCCGAGTTGGCGACGTGGGAGGGTTTCCAGGACCCCGAACTCGCGAAGCTGTTCTCGACCGCCGAGTCGGGCGCCGACCTCGGTCAGTTCCTGATGGGCGACCCCACCTACGTCACCTACGACGAGCAGATCATCGCCAACCTCGGTCTGCCGCTGAAGTACGTGGTGGGTGGCTCGGAGGCAACGCTGATCGAGACCCTGAAGACGGCCGTGGCCGACCAGACGCCGGTGCTCGTGCAGTTCTGGAAGCCACACTGGCTGCAGTTGGAGCTGCCGCTCACCGAAGTGAAGTTGCCCGACGTCACCGACGCCTGCGCAGCGTCGGCGGCTGCGGTGATGGTGGCTACGCGTGCGACTACCCGGCCGACGCGCTCTACAAGGCCGCCTCGGCCAAGCTGGAGGAGAAGAACAAGGCAGCGTTCGACTTCCTCAAGAAGTTCCAGCTCACCACCGAGCAGCAGAGCGAGATCGCCGGCTACGTCGACCGTGATGGCATGACCCCGCTCGATGCGGCGAAGAAGTGGGTCGAGGCCAACCCCGATGCGGTGAAGGCCTGGATGAGCTGATCCGTCGCTGATTCACTGAACCCGTGCGAGGGGGCGGCTGCGGCCGCCC
>JBEICS010000239.1:0-4352 GCA_040383925.1 Acidimicrobiaceae bacterium
ACAGTGACCGTGAGGATGCCGTCGTGGTAGGTGGCCTTGATGTCACCTGTCTTCACGCTCTTCGGCACCGCCAGGCTGCGGCTGAACGAGCCGTAGCGGAACTCGCTGCGAGTGCGGCCAGGCGAGCCACCGACCTGTTCCTCGTGGCGTTCCTCGTGGCGTTCGGCGTGGATCGTCAACACACCCTCGGCAACGCTGATGTCGACATCGCGTTCGGGGTCGATGCCCGGCAGTTCGGCCTTCACCACCAGCGTGCCGTCGGCGACGGTCTCCTCGATGCGGATGAAGTCCTCGAACCGGCCGACACGGTCGAACCAGCGGGTGAGATCGGGCATGTCGAACCAGTCCGACAGGCGCTGGGGCCAGGTGTCGACGCGGCGTTCGAGTGTTGCAGTGGTGTTCATGGATGATGCTCCTTCGTCGTGGGGTTGGGACGTCGAGTGCATCGTGGCCGCCGACGTCGCCGACGGGTCAGGGCCGATGGTCGCCGTGGCGCGGGCACTTCGTGTCGGTCGACCATGCTGCGCCCGACACGTCCGGTACAGGCATCCGGTACATGTCTCCCACCGCTGGCGGCCCGACGCGAAGTCGGTAGAAACGGTGGGCCGTTTGGGTGCCGACCGGCCTCCCGGGGGCATGCCACGCCCTGTAGAACATCTCCATGCCCGGCACCGACCTCATCGAGCCCTCCGACACCGCCCGCCGTCTGGGCGTCGGACGCAGGGCGAGTGACCGAATGCTGCTCGATGCCGCCCAACTGCTCGACTCGCTCGACGACCTGATCCTGGTGTTCGACGTCGAGCATCACCAGGTGCTGCGTTCGAACGTCGGCGCGATTCGCACGCTCGGGTATCAGCCCGACACACTCATCGGCCGTCCGCTCCTCGATCTCGTGGTCGCCGACGAGCGTGCGTCACTCGGCGAGGCCATCGATGCAGTACGCCGTGATCCTGCCGGTGCAGTGCGGCGCATCTCGGTCTCGATGCTCGATGCCGATGGTCACGTCGTGGCGTTGACCGGCGGGCTGCGCCTGGTGCGGCTCGCCTCGGTCGACCAGCCGGTGTTCGCCGCCATCCTCCGCCGGCCCACCCCGCGCGATCTCAGCGAGCGCCGCGTCGCCGCCGAACGCGAGCGGGCGAACGAACTGCTGTCGAAGCTGCACGACGGGGTGCTCGAGTGCAGCGTCACCGAACAGCGCCACCTCTACTGCAATCCGCGCTTCGCCGAGATGGTGGGCTACAGCGTCGACGAGGTGCTGTCGGCGTCGTGGCCCGGGCCCTGGTGGGAGGCGTCGACCGCCACCGACCTGATGCGCTGCGCCTCCGGAATGAGCGCGGGTGACGACGCCGATGACGGCCCCGGCAGTGGCGACCTGGAGGTCACGCTCGTCTGTCGCACCGGCGAGCGACTACCCGTCCGCATGCACCTGTCGCTCGTCGAGAGCGGCGAGTCGACGAAGGTGGTCGCCCTCATCCACGACCGGACTGCCGAACTCCGCCACGAGGCGGCGCTCGAAGCGGTGCACGCGTCGCTGGCCATCGCCCGCGACCGCGAGCGCATCGCCCGCAACCTGCACGACAACGCCATCCAACGCCTCTTCGCCACGGGCCTCAACCTGCAGAGCGCACTCAACCGCGAGGGCCTGGATGAGCGCGTGAGCGAGGCCATCGACGACATCGACGAGACCATCCGCGAGATCAGGGCCACCATCTTCACCCTCCACACCCCGCGCACGATGCTCGAGGGGCTCGAGTGGACAGTGCGCTCGACGCTGGCCGAGTCGTCGCGGGTGCTCGGCCATCAGCCCACCATCACCATCGAGGGTGAACTCGACCTCGTCGACGCCGACCTCGGCTACGAGGTGCTCAGCGTGCTGCGCGAGCTCGTCACCAACGTCGCCAAGCACGCCAAGGCAACGGCGTCGTGGGTCACCCTCCGCGTCGACGGGTCGAACCTCGAGCTCACCGTGGCCGACGACGGAGTGGGCTATCGGCACGAGTCGGGCCGCGCCGGCCTGGGACTCGGCAACCTCGTCGAGCGCGCCGTAGCGCGGGGCGGTTCCGCCTCCATCAGCAAACGCGACCCATGGGGCACGGTCGTGCGCTGGCAGGTGCCACTCGCGCTGGAGACCTGGCGATGAAGCCCACCGATGCCCGTCGCACGCTGGAGCGCGAACGCATCCGCGTGCAGCACGAAGTCGACGAGTTGCGCAGC
Source organism: Acidimicrobiaceae bacterium (assembly GCA_040383925.1). Lineage (GTDB taxonomy): Bacteria > Actinomycetota > Acidimicrobiia > Acidimicrobiales > Ilumatobacteraceae > VFMC01. The sequence goes on from JBEICS010000239.1 coordinate 2,215, forward strand.
GGCCTCGGTCCGTTCGAGCAGTACGGACAGCACCCATCCGATCTGGCCAGCGACACCCTCGAGCAAGAGGTCGACCGGAGCCTGGAGTTGGCGCTGCTGACACAGCTCACCGAGATCGACCGGGCGCTGGCCCGCCTCGATGCCGGCCGGTACGGACGCTGCACAGCCTGCGGAGAACAGATCGGCGCCGGCCGCCTCGAGGCGATGCCGTGGGCCGAGTTCTGCGTCGCCCACCAGGCGGCGAGCGAGCGTGCCGACGACCGGGTGCTCGACCCGGCGGTGCCATACGCGCTGCTCGACGAGAGCACCGAGAGCGACGACGAGGACGAGCACACCGATCTCTCGAGCGAGGAACTCGCGCTGCATGTGGAGTACGAGCGAACACCCCGCGGCGACGCCACCTAGTCTTCGCCCATGCGGCAACTGAACGGTATCGACGTCAGTTTCCTGAACATGGAGACACCCAGTGTCTTCGGCCACGTCAGCTCGCTGAACATCTTCGATCCGGCGGGTGTACCCGGTGGCGCCGGCCTCGAGGCGACCAAACAGATCATCCTCGAGCGCATCGATCAGCTCGCCCCGTTCCGGCGGCGGCTGGTGGAGGTGCCCCTGGGCCTCGACCTGCCCTACTGGATCGAAGACCCCGACTTCGACATCGACTTCCACGTGCGCCACCACGCGGTGCCGCCTCCCGGGTCGCCCGAGCAGTTGGCCGAGGTGGTCAGCCGCATCGTGGCCCGGCCGCTCGACCGGGCCCGCCCGCTGTGGGAGCTGTACGTCATCGAAGGCGTCGATGAGGGCCGCCTCATCGCCCAGCTCACCAAGGTGCACCACGCCGCCATCGACGGCGCAGCCGGGGCCGAGATGCTGGCCGCCATCCTCGACGTCGACCCCGGCTACCGGCCGTCGGGCATCGTCGGTACGTGGCCGACCGAACAGGCGCCCACCGACGACGAACTGCTTCGCATCACGGCACGCGAATACCTGCGTCGGCCCGAGAAGTTCGTGCGGCTCAGCGTCCGTTCGGCCCGCGAGCTGGCGGCCGCCACGCGGTCGGGCGGCCTTCGCGCCCTGGCCGATCTCATCGCCCAGCCGATGCCCGGACCCATCGGGGCGATGATGCGCGAGCGCCTGCGCGCCCAGCAGGGCGACGACACCGACCGGGCCCCGGCGCTGCCGCCCACACAGGCACCGCGCACGCCGTGGAACCGGCCCATCACCCCGCATCGCCGCTTCGCCTACTGCACCATCCCGCTCGACGAGGCCAAGCAGGTGCGACGCCGGTTCGGCTGCACCTTCAACGATGTGGTGATGGCCCTGTGCAGCGGCACCCTGCGCCGCTACCTGCTGCTGCACGACGTGCTGCCCGACGAGAGCCTGGTCGCGATGGTGCCGGTCAGCGTGCGCACCGGCGCCGAGGACGACCCCTTCCAGAACCGGGTGTCGGCTCTGTTCGCCGATCTGGCCACCAACGAGGCCGACCCGGCGCGGCGCCTGGCCCGGGTGCAGCAGAGCATGACGGCAGCCAAGGAGAACTTCGCCGCCATCCCTGCCGAGACGCTGCAGGACTTCACCCAGTTCGCGCCACCCGCCGTGGCCGCTCGGGCGATGCGCATGTACAGCCGACTGCGCATCGCCGACCGGATGAACCCGCCGTTCAACCTGGTCATCTCGAACGTGCCTGGTCCGGGGTTCCCGCTGTACTCGGCGGGCGCACAACTGCAGCACTTCTACCCGGTCAGCGCCCTGGCCGACGGGCAGGGGCTGAACATGACCGTGCAGAGCTACAACGGCAACCTCGACTTCGGCTTCATCGCCTGTCGCGAACTCGTGCCCGACCTGTGGGTGATGGTCGACCTGCTGCGCGAGAGCATGGACGAACTCCTCGCGCTCTAGGCACCCTCGCAGATGCGGGCCAGCGTGAGGGCCGCCACCCGTTCGGCCACCATCACGGTGGGCAGATGGGTGTTGGCGCGAGGCAGCACCGGCAGCACCGACGCATCGCACACCATCAGGCCGTCGTAGCCACGTACCCGGCACGAGGTGTCGACCACCGTGCCCATCGCACATGTGCCCGCGGCGTGCACGTAGTCGCCCACCGTGGCGCGCACTCCGTCGTCGCTGCGGTCGAACGGCAG
>JBEICS010000240.1:0-4350 GCA_040383925.1 Acidimicrobiaceae bacterium
ACAAGAGCTCGGCGCACAGCGCATGGCGTCGTTCGTCGCCCAGCCCAACGTGGCCGACTACGTCGACATCGTCATGCACGAACGCGACCGCACCCTCCGCCTGCAGGAAGTGGAGGTGCCGGAGGGGTCGCCGGTCGTGGGCCGCTCGCTCGACCAGCTCGACCTGCGCGCCAGCACGGGCGCCATGGTGTTCGCCGTTCGCGGCCCCGATGGCTCGTTCGTCACCAACCCCGATCCGGCCCACCTCCTCGCTGCGGGGCAGGTGCTCATCGCGATCGGTAACGACAAGCACCTCGGGGCACTCGCCTCACTCGTCAGCGGCTGAGCGCCGCGGAGATCTCGTCGCCCGCTGCGGCAACCCGGGCACCGAACCGCTTACCCGGTTGACGGGTGAGCCGCTCGATGGGACCGCTCACGCTGACGGCAGCCACCACCTCACCGGCACGATTGCGGACAGCGGCACTCACCGAGGCGACGCCCTTCTCGCGTTCCTCCACGCTCTGCTCCCACCGGGTGCTGCGCTGGGCGTCGAGCACCTTGCCCGCCGAGCCGGCGCCCAGCGGCAGCAGGCTCCCCTCGGGGACGATCCAGCGCAGCCCGTGCGGCGACTGCAACGACACGACGCAGCGACGCATGCCGTCTTCGCGCACGAACAACTGCACGCTCTCGCCGCAGTCGTCGCGCAGCTGCGCCAACGCCGGCCCGGCCACTTCGGCCAGCCCCAACTGCTCGTTCGCTGCCCGACCCAACGCCACCAACTCCAGGCCGAGACAGAACCGGCCCTGCGCATCGCGTCGGACGAGATGGTGCGACTCGAGGGCTGCGGCGAGTCGATGCGCGGTGGCCCGCGGCAGACCGGTGGCCGTCTGCAACTCGACCAGGTCGAGGGGTCGGTCGCGCAGCGCAGCCAACAACCCGGCCACCTTGTCGATCACGCCCACGCCGCTTATACTTTCCATTGCTGAGAATCGTATCTCACTATGTGAGACAGCGCCAGCGCACGATTGGAGAAGCCATGTCGAACCCGATGACCCTGCCGCAGAAGGTGTGGGAGCGCCACCTCGTCCACAGCGCACCCGGCGAACCCGACCTGCTCTACATCGACCTGCACCTCGTGCACGAGGTGACCAGCCCGCAGGCGTTCGACGGCCTGCGTCTGTCGGGCCGCAGCGTGCGCCGCCCCGACCTCACTGTCGCCACCGAAGACCACAACGTGCCCACGGCCGACATCGACCAGCCGATCGCCGACCCCGTCTCGGCCCGCCAGGTCGAGGTGCTGCGCGAGAACACCGCCGAGTTCGGCATCGTCAACTTCCCGATGGGCCACCCCGGCCAGGGCATCGTGCACGTCATCGCCCCCGAGCAGGGCCGCACCCTGCCGGGCATGACCGTGGTGTGCGGCGACAGCCACACAGCCACGCACGGCGCGTTCGGCGCGCTGGCGTTCGGCATCGGCACCAGCGAGGTCGAGCACGTGCTCGCCACGCAGACCCTGCCGCAGAGCCGCCCGAAGTGGATGAGCGTCACCGTCGACGGCGACCTGCGTCCGGGCGTCACCGCCAAGGACGTCATCCTGCACATCATCGGTGTCATCGGCACAGGCGGCGGCATCGGCCACGTCATCGAGTACCGGGGTTCGGCCATCCGCGCCCTGTCGATGGAGGGCCGCATGACCGTGTGCAACATGAGCATCGAGGCGGGCGCCAAGGCCGGCCTCATCGCCCCCGACGACACCACCTTCACCTACCTGCAGGGCCGCACGCACGCGCCGCAGGGCGACCTGTGGGACGCCGCCGTCGCCGACTGGCGCACGCTGGTCACCGACGAGGGCGCAGTGTGGGACAAGGCGGTCGTCATCGATGCGGCCGACATCAGCCCGCAGGTCAGCTGGGGCACCAACCCCGGTCAGGTCGCCGGTATCGACGCCGTCATCCCGTCGCCCGATTCATACGCCGATCCCACCACCCGCGAAACCGTCGCCCGGGCGCTCGAGTACATGGGCCTCGAGGCGGGCACTCGCATCCGCGACATCGCCGTCGACACCGTGTTCATCGGTAGCTGCACCAACAGCCGTATCGAAGACCTGCGTGCTGCAGCGGCGGTCATGCAGGGCCGCACCGTCACCGTGCCCCGTGTGATGGTGGTGCCGGGCAGCCATGTGGTGAAGGCCCAGGCCGAGGCCGAGGGCCTGCCCGAGATCTTCCGGGCCGCCGGCGCCGACTGGCGCGAGCCGGGGTGCAGCATGTGCCTCGCGATGAACCCCGACAAGCTCGCCCCGGGCGAGCGCGCCGCCAGCACCAGCAACCGCAACTTCGAGGGCCGTCAGGGCCGCGGCGGTCGCACCCATCTCGTCAGCCCCGCCGTCGCTGCCGCCACCGCGGTGGCCGGCCACTTCGCCACCCCGTCGGATCTGGAGGTCCTGTCGTGAAAGCTGTCCGCATCGTCACCGGGCGCGGCGTGCCGCTGCGCCGCAGCGACGTCGACACCGACCAGATCATCCCCGCCGAATGGCTCAAGCGCGTCGAGCGCACCGGGTTCGAGAAGGGCCTGTTCTCGACGTGGCGCGACGACCGCGACTTCGTCCTCAACGACGAGCGCTACAGCGGTGCGTCCATCCTCGTGGCCGGCCCGGCCTTCGGTGTGGGCTCGTCACGCGAGCACGCCGTGTGGGCCATCCAGCAGGGTGGGTTCGACGCGGTCATCGCGCCCAGCTTCAGCGACATCTTCCGCAACAACTGCACGAAGAACGGCCTCGTGCCGGTCGTGGTGCCCGAGGCGGTCGTGGTGAAGATCTGGGAAGCCATCGAGGCCGATCCCAGCACCGAGATCGTCGTCGACATGGAACGCCTCACCGTCGAGGTGCCGTCGGCCGGCATCACCGAGTCGTTCCCGATGGAGCCACAGAACCAGCACCGCTTCATCAACGGTCTCGACGACGTCGGCATCACCCTCACCCACGTGGGCGCGATCGACACCTACGAGACCAAGCGGCCCGCCTGGCTGCGCTGATCAGGCGTCGGCGCGGAACTGCTGGAGGTCTTTCAGCTTCGGGTTGTTGCTGAAGACCTCGATCGGCGGGGTGGGCTCGAGCCGCAGGCCGCGCTGGATGATGCGCACCTGGGTGTGCTGGTTGTACTCGGCCAACGTGATGGCCCACCCGTCGCGCCCGGCGCGCGCTGTGCGACCGCTGCGGTGCAGATAGTCCTTCACGTCGCCGGCCGGCTCGTAGTGGATCACCGCACCGATGTCGTCGATGTCGATGCCACGGGCCGCCACATCGGTGGCCACCAGCACGTTCAACTCGCCGTCGGTGAAGCGGCGCAGCGCCTTCTCACGCGCCACCTGACTGAGGTCGCCGTGGATGGCCGCTGCCTTCACGCCGAGGTCTTGCAGGTTGTGCTCGACCCGGTCGCACGTGCGCTTGGTCTGGCAGAACACGATGGTCTTCTGCTGACCCGACGCGATGGAAGCGACCACCTTGTCCTTGTCCATGTGATGGACGGCGAGGAACAGGTGGTACATCGTGCCCACCGTGTCGGTGGGGGCGTCGATGGCCACTTCCACCGGGTTCTTCATGTAGCGGGTGACGAGATGGCCCACATCGCCGTCGAGCGTTGCGGAGAACAGCATCGTCTGGCGCGGCGCGGTGCACTTGCGCAGGATCCACTCGACCTGCGGGGTGAAGCCGTCGTCGGCCATGCGGTCGGCCTCGTCGAGCACCACCACTTCCACCTGGTCGAGGTCGAGTTCGTTCTCCTTCAACAGGTCGATGAGCCGCAGCGGCGTGGCGATGACGATCTCGACGCCCGCCTGGAGCTCGGTGATCTGGTCGGCGCGTGAGGCACCGCCGTACACGGGCAGCACACGGGTGTCGCAGGCGGCCGCCACGGGGGCGAGCACCTCGGCCACCTGCAGGGCCAGTTCGCGGGTGGGCACCAGCACCAGGCCGAGCGGCCGACGTGGTGCGGCGGTGTCGGTGATGCGGGCGAGCATCGGCACACCGAACGCCAGTGTCTTGCCCGAGCCGGTGCGGGCCCGGCCGCACACGTCGAGGCCCTCCATCGCCACCGGGATCGCCTTGGTCTGAATGGCGAACGGGGCGACAAATCCGGCGGCAGCGAGGCCGCGATCGACGTCTTCGGGTACGCCGAGTTCGACGAAGCCGGTGGGGGTGTACGGCAGGGCCGCGATCTCTTCCGCACTGCGCTGGGCGCTGGCGAGGCCACCGGCTTGCTCACTCGGCGGCTTGTGGGGGCGGGGCCGACGGCCACGCGGTGCGCCCTTCGGGCGTGATGCATCAGTCATGTCATCTGCCAGGGTACTTCCCCCCTCCCCCTCCTCCCCTGCATC
>JBEICS010000241.1:0-4322 GCA_040383925.1 Acidimicrobiaceae bacterium
GATGAACGAACTCACGGTGCTCGACGGTGGGATGGGTCGCGAACTCATGCGCATCGGCGCACCCTTCCGGCAACCTGAGTGGTCGGCGCTCGCTCTGTTCGACGGCCCCGACTGGGTGGTGCAGGCGCACACCAACTTCATCGAGGCCGGTGCCGAGGTCATCACCACCAACAGCTACGCCGTGGTGCCGTTCCACATCGGCCACGACCGCTTCGCCACGCAGGGTCGCGACCTCGCAGCACTGTCGGGCAGCCTGGCCCGACGGGCCGCCGACGCCGCCGGGCGGCCGGTGCGGGTGGCCGGCAGCCTGCCGCCGCTGTTCGGTTCGTACCGCCCCGACCTGTTCGATGTCGATGCGGCGCCGTCGGTCATCGACCCGCTGGTCGAGGGCCTCGCACCGTACGTCGATCACTGGCTCGGCGAGACGCTCGGGTCCGTCGCCGAAGCCCGCGAGGTGCGTGCAGCACTCGACCGCGCCGGTTCCACCCTGCCGCTGTGGATCAGCTTCACGCTCGACGACCATGCGCCCGGCATGCTGCGCAGCGGCGAAGCCATCGACGAGGCTGTCGCCGTCGCGCTCGACCTGGGTGCCGAGGCTGTGCTGTTCAACTGCTGCCAGGCCGAGACCATTACGGCGGCAATTGGCACGGCGGCGATCGGCACGGCGGCGCGCCGGGCCGACGGGCGGGCCGCGATCGGTGGCTACGCCAACCGCTTCGTCGACAGCCATACGAGCAACGGCGAGGCCAATGCCCAGATCTCGGCGTTCCGCGACGACCTCGACCCCACCAGTTACGGCCAGTTCGTCGACCGCTGGCTCGATGCAGGCGCCACCGTGGTGGGCGGCTGCTGCGGGATGGAGCCGGCGCACATCGCGCTCCTTGCTGCCGAGGTGTCTCGGCGCCGGGGTCGTTGACACTCGGTACCATCGCATGACCGTGACCGAGCCGTCCCGATCCTCGCACCGTCGTGCCGTGCCGAAGCAGGCGCGCGCCGCTGCCACGTTCGACAAGATCATCAACGCTGCGGTCGAGGTGCTCGTCGACAAGGGGTTGCAGGGCTTCAACACCAACATCGTCGCCGAGGTGGCCGGGGTGAACGTGGCCACCGTGTACCACTACTTCCCCGACAAGAACTCGATCCTGCGCGAGCTGTTCGAGCGGAACGAAGCGGTCCGAGTCGGGTTCTTCGTCGAGCACCTGGCGCTGCTGCCCCGCACCGCCGACCTGCCCGGCTGGATGACCACTGCCGTCGAGACGCTGCTGCGGTTCCGCCGTCAGGAACCCGGTGGCCCGGTGCTGCGCCGTGCCTGGCGAGCCGTGCCCGAGCTCACGGCCCTCGAAGAACAACGCAATGCCGAGCTCGTGTCGGCCGTGCAGGCAGCGTTCGCCAAGCGCTACCCGCACCAACCGGCCGCACGGTTGAAGGCGGCGGCGCAGATCACCCTCACCGCAGCCATCGGCGTGCTCGACCAGTACGCCGATCAGCCGCGCAGTCATGCGGTGGTCGCTCGCGAACTGAGCACCATGTTGGTGGGCTACCTCGACCAACTCGCTCTGCCCGTCGACTGAACCGACGGCCTGTCGAGTCGGTTGCGCCGGCGTGCAAGAGTTGGGCCATGCCCACGGCATCCATCCCGCGCTTTTCCGCCGACAGCACCGCCGAGGAGGTGTCGGCCGCGTTGGTCGCACACGGTGTGGTCGTGATCGAGCGTCTTGCCGACGCCGACCTCTGCGACCGCATTGCAGCCGAACTGCAACCGGCCATCGATGCCACGCCCACCGGGTCCGACCCGTTCTCCGGATTCAATACCCGCCGCACCGGTGCGCTGCTCACCCGGGCCCCCAGCACGGTGTCGCTGGTCGGTCATCCGTTGGTGCTCGAGGTCGTCGACCGCACGCTGTGGCCGCAGAAGACCACGTTCCAACTGCATCTCACCCAGTCCATCGCCCTCGGGCCCGACTCGCAGGCGCAACTGCTGCACCGCGACCACTGGTGCTTCGACTTCTTCCCCTTCCCCGACGATGTGCACGTGGAGGTGTCGACCATCTGGGCGCTCACCGATTTCACCGAGGAGAACGGCGCCACCCGCGTGGTGCCCGACAGCCACGGCTCGTCGGCCGAGCACGAGTTCACCCACGACGACACGCTGCCCGCCGAGATGCCCCGGGGTTCGGTGGTGCTGTACCTCGGGTCGACAGTGCACGGTGGCGGCGCCAACCGGACCGACACGGTGCGGGTGGGCATCAACGTCGACTACGTGCTGGGCTGGCTGCGCCAGGAGGAGAACCAGTACCTGTCGTACAGTCTCGACGAGGTGCGCACGTTCCCGGAACGCATCCAGCGGCTGCTCGGCTACGAGCACGGCGCTTACGCGCTGGGCTACATCGACGGCGGTGCCAGTCCGATGACGCTGCTGCGCGACGACGACGGGGCCGATCAGGGCCAGTCGTTTCGGCCCACCTGACCGACCCGCATCGGTCGCGCGAGGTCCGACACGCCGCGGCGAAGACTCTCGTCGAGGTCTGCCCGCAGTCGTCGTTCATCGGCCATACTGGGGGGCGTGCTCGATGCAAGCGCCAAGGCCTTCTTCGATCGTGCCTACGGCACGGATCTGGTGTTCGAGGCCGACTGCTGGAAACTGTGCGGCGATGCGCACTGCTGCAGCTTCTCGAGGCACAAAGCCCGCTTCGAGTTGATGAGCGACGCAGCGCAGGAACTGCCGCTGCTGCCGGGCGAATGGGCGTACCTGCGCGAGCAGGGTTGGGATGCCCAGTTCGGTGCGCACGAGGTGCGCCGGCACCAGTACGAGATCGACGGCTACACCATTCGCTGGCTCACGATGGCGAGTCGACGTCCGGGCTGCGCGTGCGACCACGACACGCGCACTGTGGTCTGCCGTCTCTACCCGCTCCTGCCCCGGCTCGACGCAGGCGGTCATCTTGTCGGCACCGAGACCGTTGGGATGTACGAGGAACTCGAGGTGCTCGAGGGTCTCGATCCGGCGTGCAAGGTCGACCATGCGCCGTTCGATCAACTCGGTCTGTTCATCGATCTGGCGAACGGCATCGGTGCCGATCCGGTACGGCGCTTCTACCTGCTCGCCTATCAGCACGCGAAGCGGCACGTGTTCGATCGCCTGGCGGCTCGACGCGACGCCTCGGTCAGTGCGTTCCGGCAGTTCGAGTTGGCGCTGTTCCGTCGGCGTCTGTTCGACCACGAGGCGCTGCGATCCGAGTTGAGCGAGTTGCTGCGCGAGGTGTCCGGCGGCGATGTGGCCGCCTTCGTGGCCCGGGCCGACGAGCTGCACGCCGCCGACGAGCGCCACCTCGCCAGTTGAATCACCCCTGACGGGCAGCGGCGTCGCTCAGACCGCGGCGATGCGGCGCACGGCAACGCGGAACGGGCCCTCCTGCTTGTCGAGCAGGTAGATCACCACCTGGGCCACGCGTGACGGATCGAGCGGGGCCGCGTCGGGCAGCGGGTCGAGGAAGCGGCCGACTGGTTCGAACGCAGCGAGCTCGAGCGGATACGTCTGCTCGACATCGGCGACGGTGGTGAACCGTTGCACATACAACTGGTCGTCGACGGTGCGCACCTGCAGCAGGTACGCCTTGCCGTCACCGGTGGCCTGCACGGTCAACTGCGTCGCATCGGCCAGCAGGTCGCCGAGGCGCGCATCGATCGGACCGCGCACCGACGTGAAGCCGCCGTTGTTCTCCAGCGACAGGTCGCCGGCGAACACCATCTGGCCGGCGTCCCACGTGGTCGAGCTGCTCGACACGCCGCCCATCACCGTGTCGTTCACGTTCGCCCACCCCTCGAGCGACCCTGCCTCGACGAAGTCGAACAACGTCCGCGACGGGTCGGCCACCGTCGTGGGTGCTGCGGTCGTGGGTGCGGCGGTGGTGGGTGCTGCGGTGGTCGGCGCGGCGGTGGTGGGTGCTGCGGTGGTGGGTGCGGCGGTGGTCGGCGCTGCCGTGGTGGGGGTGGCCGTCGTCGTGCTCGCTGCGTCACCGGTGCCGCAGGCGGAGGCCAACACCACACAGGCGAGCAGGACGGTGTACCTCATGGGGCGATGTTGGCAGTGATCCCCACCCGGTGCGTCACCGTGTGTCGACTTTCGGCCACTGGAGGGATGCAACCCGACACGCGCTCGACGGCGGGTCGGGCGGCGGGGACGTCAGACGGGGGCGACGACGCGGGGCAGGGGCGACACCATTGGTGGCTGGTGGTCCCACAGGTCGGCCAACAGGTCGCTGCGCAGCACCGCGCAGGCCGGGTCGTCCCAGCGGTTCACCTGCTGCAGCGGGTCGTCGGCC
>JBEICS010000242.1:0-4294 GCA_040383925.1 Acidimicrobiaceae bacterium
CCTCAACCAGGGTCATCTGGTGGGCGAGGTCATCCGCCGCATCACCGGCAAGAAGCTCGGCGAGTTCTTCGCCGACGAGATCGCCGGCCCGCTCGGCGCCGACTTCCACATCGGCATCGCCCCCAGCGAGTTCCACCGCATCTCGAACGTCATTCCCCCGCCGCCGCTGCCCATCGACTTCACCACCCTCGACCTCGACAGCGTGCTGGTGAAGACCTTCACCGGCCCGGCCCCCGGCGCCGAGGCGGCGTGGACCGCCGAGTGGCGCCAGGCCGACATCGGCGCCGCCAACGGCCACGGCAACGCCCGCTCGGTGGCGCTGTGCCAGTCGGTGGTGGCCTGCGGTGGCGAGGTGAACGGCGTGAAGCTGCTCTCGCCCGCCACCATCGACACCATCTTCCGCGAGCAGGCGAACGGCATGGACCTGGTGCTCGGCATCCACAGCAAGTTCGGCATCGGCTACGGCCTGCCGAACGAGAGCTACCCGTACTTCCCCGACGGCAAGATCTGCTTCTGGGGTGGCTGGGGCGGCTCGGTCATCATCGTCGACGTCGATCGCCGCATGACCATCGCCTACATGATGAACAACATGCAGGGTGGCCTGGTGGGCGACCTGCGCGGCGAGAACCTCGTCCGCGCCGCCTACGCCGCCATCGGCGTCTCCCCCAAGGGCTGACCCACCCCACCGGAGCGAACGGCGGGTGGGGCAGTACCCTGCCGATCCGTGACCCGTCCCCTGCGCATCGGTATCCAACTCCCCGAGGTCGAACGCGAGGTCCGCTGGGCCGAGTACGTCGACCTCGCCCGCACCGCCGAGCAGGTCGGCTTCGACTCGATCTGGCTGGGCGACCACCTGCTGTACCGCGGCGAGAGCGGGCACGAGCGCGGGCCGTGGGAAGTGTGGACCATGCTGGCCGCCCTGGCTGGCGCCACCGAACGCGTCACCCTGGGGCCGCTCGTGGCGTGCACCGCCTTCCATCCGCCGGCCGTGCTGGCGAAGATGGCGGCGACGGTCGACGAGATCAGCGGCGGCCGCCTGGTGCTGGGGTTGGGTGCCGGGTGGAACGAGACCGAGTTCCGTTCGTTCGGCCTGCCGTACGACCACCGCGTCGCCCGCTTCGCCGAGGCGTTCACCGCCATCGTGCCGCTGGTGCGTGGCGAGCGGGCCACACAGGCCGGCCGGTTCTCGAGCGTCGACGACGCCGTGCTGCTGCCCCCCTCGGCCCGCGCCGCCGAGCGGCCACTACCGCTCATGATCGGCAGCACCGGCGAGCGGATGCTCGAACTCACCCTCGGCACGGTGGAGATGTGGAACACCTGGTTCACCGAGTTCGGCAACACGCCCGCGGGCTTCGCCGTACTGAACGACCGGATCACGGCCATCGCCGAGCGGGTCGGTCGGCCCGCGGCCGAGATCGACCGCAGCGCGTGCGTGCTGGTGGTGGTCGACCCGGCGTCGCACGAGCGACGAGTCCCCGAAGGCTGCACACCGCTCGCCGGCGACCCGGCCACCGTGGCGGCAGCGATGCGCGCCTATGCGGCAGCGGGTGCCGACGAGGTGATCCTGGTGGCGAACCCGATCGACCACGAGTCGATCCGGGTGCTCGGCCAGGCGCTCGCGCTCCTCGACGACTGACCGGACGGTACCGTGACGGTGTGAGCGATGCTGCCGCCCCGCCGGTCACCATCACCTGGCTGGGTCATGCCACGGTGCTCATCGAGGTGGGCGACACACGCATCATCACCGACCCGGCACTCACCCGCCGCCTCGCCCACCTGCGGCGTCGGCACCCCGAACCCGATGTGGGCCGGGTCGACGGTGTGTTGCTGTCGCACCTGCACCTCGACCACCTCCACGCGCCGTCGCTGCGCCGGGTCACCCCGGGTGCCACGGTGGTGGCGCCACGGGGCGCGGAGCGGTTCGCCACAGCGGGCGGTGCCGACGGCGTCACCAGCGTGCTGCGGGGCGACACCGTCGACATCGGTGAGGTATCGGTGGAGACGGTGTACGCCGCCCACAAGGCGGGCCGCGGCCCGTTGTCGAGGGCCAGCGCCGAACCGGTGGGCTACGTCGTGCGCACCGCCGGGGTGAGCATCTACTTCGCCGGCGACACCGACCTGTTCGATGCCATGCACACCATCGGCCCGGTCGACGTGGCCCTGGTGCCCATCTGGGGCTGGGGACCGACCCTCGGCTCGCTGCACCTCGACCCCACATCGGCGGCCACCGCCGCGCAGTGGATCGACCCGGCGGCCGTGGTGCCCATCCACTGGGGCACCTACAGCCCGGTTCGACTCGGGCGTGCGGCACCCACCTGGCTCGACCGGCCGGTGCACGAGTTCCGCCGGCGCCTCGACGAGCTCGGCCTCGTCGATCGTCTGGTGGCGCTCGACCCCGGCGGGTCGCTCGAGGTGATCAGCGCCGACGGTCGACCCAGGATCCGCCCTCGATCGGCGTGAGGCGTAGCCCGCCCCCGTACGCGTAGGCCCACACCGGCACACCGTCGGCGGTGGTGACGACGACCCGTCGGTACCCGCCTTCCACCCCACCCTCCACCGCGTCGAGCACCTCGAGGGCCTCGTCGTGGTGCGCCGCGAGCAGGTCGAACACCCGCCCGTGGATGATCCCGTCGGCACCGAACACGGCGGCCGGATACCCCTCGCCGGTGTCGAACAGCGTGCCCGCCACCGACGCGGTGCAGCCCTCGTCGACCACGAACGGCTGGAGGAAGTGCCACCTCGGCTCGCCCGGCAACAGGGTGCCGTAGGCGAACAACGACGACGGCGAGGGCTGGTCCATGGGCCGCAAACCTACCGTGGCAAACCTCAAGGAATCGTCAAGGCCGCACACCGCGCGCAGGGCCTTCGGCACGGTCCGTAGTACCCCTTCACGGAACGTGAAATCTCGCTATTCTGCGGCCATGAGCAGCCCCGACGCAGTGCCCGACCCGAGTCTCGCCGCACTGCAGCAGGGCCGCTTGCTCACCCACGATCGACTCGACACCACCCGCCGACGCGAGCAGGTGCGCCAGCGCCGGCTGTGGCTCATGTTCACCGTCATCGCTGCTCCGCTCGCCTGGTTCTGGTGGCGCGACCTGACGGGCGACCCGGTGCAGTTCGGCCTCCCCGACGTGCTCACCCAGGACCCGATGCTCGCCGTCTCGGTGGGCATGATGCTGCTGCTGGCATGCCTCATCTTCATCCCGTTCCTCGGCGCCGGCCGGTCGCCGCACGTGATGCTGCGGCCCAGCGACTCGGGCGTGCGCCTCGCCGATGTGGTGGGCGCCGAGGCCACCCGACGCGAGGCCATCGACACGCTGAACCTCTTCCTCGCCCACCAGACGTTCGCCACCGAGATGGGCGGCGCCGCGCGGCGTGGTGTGCTGTTCGAGGGGCCTCCTGGCACCGGCAAGACCTACCTCGCCAAGGCGCTCGCCGCCGAGGCCGGGGTGCCCTTCCTGTTCGTGTCGGCCAGCGCCTTCCAATCGATGTACTTCGGCCAGACCAACCGCAAGATCCGCAGCTTCTTCAAGGCGCTGCGCAAGGCGGCCCGTGCCGAGGGCGGGGCCATCGGCTTCATCGAGGAGTTCGACGCCATCGGCGGTGCGCGCAGCGGCATGAACTCGGGTTCGATGCGCGAGGGCATCGTCGGCGTGGTGAACGAACTGCTCGTGCAGATGCAGAGCTTCGACATGCCCACCGGCGGCCAGCGGCTCACCAGTTGGTTCGTCGACCGCTGCAACGCCCTGCTCCCCCGCCATCTCGCCCTGCCCCGGCCCGAGCCCACGTCGGCCAACATCCTCGTCATCGCCGCCACCAACCGTGCCGCCGACCTCGACCCAGCGCTGTTGCGGCCCGGCCGCTTCGATCGGGTGATCCACTTCGACCTGCCCCCTCGGGCCGATCGCATGGCCATCGCCGCGCACTACCTGGCTCGCAAGGCGCATCAGCTCGACGTCACGCCCGAGGCCGTGGCCGACCTGACCGCCGGCTACACCCCGGTGCGTATCGAGCGACTGCTCGACGAAGGCCTGATCGTGGCCCTTCGCCGGAGCCGTACGTCGATGACGTTGAGCGATGTGATCGAGGCCCAACTCACGGTCGAGATCGGCTTGTCGCATCCCGTCGGCTACCACCGCGACGAACGGCGCCGGGTGGCGGTGCACGAGTCGGGCCATGCGCTGCTCGCCGCGCTCACCGGGCGCGACATCAAGGTGGCGTCCATCCTGCGACGGTCGGGAGCGCTCGGTCTCGTCGCCCACTCCGACAGCGAGGAGCGGTACCTGCACACGCC
>JBEICS010000243.1:0-4286 GCA_040383925.1 Acidimicrobiaceae bacterium
CCGGCGTACGACCACGTCGCTGCCGCCACCCTCGCCTCGGTGGGTGTGCCGTCGTTCGCGTGCACACCCGATGCCTTCCCCGATCTCATCGCCGCCGCCATCGACCGCCGCGACCTGTCGCAGTGGGCCGGCGAGCGGGGTCTCGTCACGTCTCGCTGACGGCCGTCGGGCGCTGGGTCCAGTCCCTGCCCACCAGCACCAGTGCGGTGCCCACCAACACCGCCATCACGATGGCGGTGACGCCGTAGGCCACTCCACGCCCGCGGCTCTCGTACAGCGCACCCGCCACGATGGCCGAGATACCACCCACCAGGGTCTGCACCCCGCCCAGCAGGCCCTGTGCCCCCGCCTGGCGGCCGGGTGGCGCCACCATCGCCACGGCGACACCGGCACTCGACACGGTGAACCCGTCGTTGATGGCGTGCACCAGCGACACCGCCAACATCATCCCCGCCGACGTCCACTGGCCGTAGGAGGCCATGAACGCAGCGCCCAGCAGCAGGCCGATCGCACCGGTACGGAACGGACCCACGCGCTGGGCGAGGCGTCCGCCGTAGGGACCGAGGATCGCCAAGGGCACGGCGAACAGGATGATGCCGAGGTTGGCGATCCAGTCGGCGGCACCGAGGTCGTCGAGCACCAGCACCCACATCACGTCGAACGTGCCGATCATCAAGAACACCGTGGCGCCGAAGCACAGCGCCGCCACGTACGGCCGGTGGCGCAGCAGGTCGAAGGCGAAGTGGGTCTGCTCGGCCGACCGTTCGGTGGTCTCGTTCACCGAGAGACGCAGCACGAACGGCACGAACACCGCCGTGATCACCGCGATGGTGAGGAAGGGGGCGGCCAGACCGAACGGGCCCACCAGCACCGCCGACACCGCCGGGCCGAGCGAGAACCCCACCACATCGGCGGCCAGCAATCGGCCGATGTTGGTGCCGAGGTGCTCGGGGTCGGCGAGGATGACGATGCGGCGCGTGGCCGGGCCGAGCATGCCCGCACCGATGCCCATCACCGCCCGGGCAACCACCAACGCAGTCACCGTCTCCCCGAACGCCATGGTGAGCATGCCGACGATCTCGAGGGTCATCCCCACCAACACCAGGCGGCGGGCGAAGCCGCGGTCGGCGAATGGGGCCAGGAGCACCTGGGCCAGGAACGAGGCGAAGAACCCGATGGCAACGATGAGGCCGAGGGCGCCTTCGCCGATGCCGTACTCGCTGCGCATCTCGTCGAGCACGGTGAACATGACGCCGTAGCCCGCCGCGCTGAGTGCCACGACGAGCGCGAAGACGATGATGACCCGGCGCTGCTGCACGACGGGCGACCCTAGCCGCGGGGTTGTGTCAGGCAGGGGGAGTGGCAGCGGTCTTCCACGTGGAGCGCACACTGGCGCGCACGTTCTCGGTGGCCTGCACCTGGGCGAACACCCCGGCGAGGGCGAGCACGAGATAGGCGAGCCACCAGCCCCATGAGGCGTTGATCTGGGAGGTGATGGCATCGTCGCCGAGGTCGGCGAGGTCGAGACGGTTGACGATGAGCATCACCCCGCCGATGGTGGCCGTGGCACCCGACAGGGCTGTGACGACCGTGAGCACCACGGTGGGCAGGTCGATGAGGATGGCGCCGAGCGCCAGCACGAAGCCCACCACCACACCGACCGCGACGACCACCCAGTTCCAGCGCACGTCGAGCGCCACCATCAGGGTGCTGCCCAGCAGATAGCCGACGGTGCCCATCGTGAGCACGACAGCGACGGCGTAGTAGGTGTAGGCGATGAAGGCGAACACCACGCCGATGACGATGCCCACGATCCAGCCCAACACAGTGCCCAAGAAGGCGCGGTCGGTGATGGCCGAGATGATGGCACCACCGAGCGCGAACCCTACGAAGAACCCCCAGACCGGGATGACGATGCGCATCAGCAGATATCCGCGGAAGCAGAACATGAGGCCTGCAGCGACGGCGAGCAGTCCGACGAGGATGTCCTTCATGGCGTTCAGCCCTTCTGTGTGCCGACCTTCAGGTCCTTGAACGGCGAGGTGCTGTCGATGCCGGCATCTTTGGGCAGGCCCAGCACGCGCTCGCCGACGATGTTGCGCATCACCTCGTCGCTGCCGCCGGCGATACGTCCGCCCGGCGCGCCGAGGATGAGTTGGTTCCAGGCGTAGGTGCCCCACTCGCCCGAGTCGGCGACGAGCTTCGGGCCGAGCACCTGCGAGATGAACGCACCGAGGCGTTGCGAGTTGAGGGTGCCGGCGAGCTTGGCGATGCTCATCTCGGGCCCGGGCATCTGACCGGCCTTGATCTTGTCCATCGCGCGCTGGTTGTTGTAGCCCGACACGCGCTGGTGGATGAGCAGGTTCGCCAGTTCGTTGCGGATGATGGGGTCGGTGTCGAGCCCGAAGTGGCGCACCATCTCGATCACCCGGGTGTACAGGTTGGTGCCGCTGCCGCCGCCGGCACCGATGGCGGCACGCTCGTTCATCAGCGTGGTGAGCGCCACGTTCCAGCCGTTGTTCACATCACCGAGCCGGTGGTCGTCGCGTACGCGCACCTCGGTGAAGAACACCTCGTTGAAGCTGGCGCCGCCGGTCATCTGGCGCAGCGGGCGCACCTCCACGCCCGGGGCGTGCATGTCGACGATGAAGCCGGTGAGGCCCTTGTGCTTGGGCAGATCTGGATCGGTGCGGGCGATGATCTCGCCGACGTCGCTGAACTGCGCGCCGGTGGTCCACACCTTCTGGCCGGTGATGATCCACTCGTCGCCGTCGCGCACGGCCTTGGTCTGCAGGCTGGCGAGGTCGCTGCCGGCGCCGGGCTCGCTGAACAGCTGGCAGCCGACGAGGTCGGCCCGGTACATCCGCTGCAGGTACAGCTCCTTCGCCGCATCACTGCCGTGGGCGAGGATGGTGGGCGCCACCATGCCGAGGCCGATGGTGAACGCACCCTGGTTGGGTACCTGGTACTGAGCCTCGAGGCTGTTCCAGAGGCGCTCGTAGGCGTTCGGCAGTTCGCGTCCGCCGTACCGGGCGGGCCCGCTGATCCAGCCGAAGCCGGCATCGAACTTCGTCGCCCGCCACTCGCATGCGCGGCGGAGGTCGGCCAGTTCGGTGGCGCGATCCTTCTCCTCGAAGACCGCCACCTTGTCGGAGCCCTGGCCCCACACGAACTGCTGCTCGGCCTCTTTCCGGGTGGCGTTGGCGTCGAGGAAGTCGCGGGCTTCCTTCTCGAAGACCTCGAGGGTGATGTCGGCCATCGGTTGCTCCTTGCCGTGTGCAGCGTTGTCGTGTGCAGCGTTGTCGTCGGTGAACCTAGTGGGCGACCCGATGTGGTGAGCGACACGTGCGGTAACGTCTGGCCCATGGGTCAGATGGTCAGCGTGATGCGCAAGCCGAGCTCGGTTCCCGGTGTGGTGCGGTTCGAGACGAACCGGTCGCTCACGGGGCAGGGCCACGAGCAGTTCTCGTCGGTCGACGACGCCGTGGGGCCGCGCCCCGCTGCCGAACTGGCCCGGCGCCTGCTCGGCACAGGGCACGTCGACAGCGTGCACGTGTACAGCAACCAGATCACCGTCAACCTCAGTCGGGGCTTCGACGAGGCGGGTCTCGACGAGGTGGTGGGCTCGCTGTACCAGTACTGGCTGCCCGGTATGGAGCCCACGTTCGAAGCCGTCGAGGAGCCTGCCGCCGCAGCGGCATCGGCGGGTGGTGAGGCAGCTGGCGGCGGCTCGGAGTACGAGCGCCTCGTGCCGGCGCTGCTCATCGAGCGCAGCCGCGCCGCCATGGAGCGCTGGAAGGCCAAGGCAGCCGACTGAACCACCGGTGCAGGCACTGCCCTGCGTCGACTGTCACAGACGGACTTGGCGCAGGAGTGGGCACTGTGTCGTGTCCCCCCGTACGGTGACATGCATGGCCGATGACGCGCTGACGCTCCACGAGGCAGCGGCAGAGCTGGGCGTGCACTACATGACCGCCTACCGCTATGTGCGGCTGGGGCAGTTGGTGGCCGAGAAAGACGGTGGCACCTGGAAGGTGCTGTGCTCCGATCTCGATGCGTTCCGGGCGGGTGCCGCAGCAGCGGCTGAAGCACCTGCGGCCGGCGGTCGGCGTCGGGCACCGTGGGCCGAACGGCTCGAGTCGCGTCTGCTGGTGGGCGATGCCCGCGGTGCGTGGGGTGTGATCGAGAACGCGCTCGCCGGTGGTGCCGATCTCGATTCGGTGTACCTCGAGGTCGTGGCACCGGCCATGGCGTCGATCGGCGATCGGTGGGAGCGCGGTCAGCTC
>JBEICS010000244.1:0-4284 GCA_040383925.1 Acidimicrobiaceae bacterium
CACTTCGAGGTCGACACCGTCGACGGCACGCACCAGCGAGCCGTCGGAGCCGAAGTGGCGGACGAGACCGGACGCGACCGGACGCGACGATGGGGGAATCGGTAGCGGTCATCCGTTGCACACTACAAGCAACGGATGACCACAGCCTCGTCTGGCGTGGAGTGAGCGGATCAGCCCTGGGCGGCAGCGATGGCCCGCCACACGCGCTCGGCGGTGGTGGGCATGTCGTTGTGGCGCACGCCGAGGTGGCTGACGGCGTCGATGACGGCCGACTGCACCGCAGGGGTGGAGCCGATGGTGCCGCTCTCGCCGATGCCCTTGGCGCCCAGTGCGTTGATGAACGTGGGCGTCTCCATGTGCACGACCTCGATGTCGCCGAGTTCGGCGGCCGAGATCATGGCGTAGTCGGCCAGGTTCGACGTGATGGGGTTGCCGTCGCTGTCGTAGCGCACTTCCTCGAGCAGCGCCTGGGCGGTGCCCTGGGCGACGCCGCCGTGGATCTGGCCCTCGAGCAGCATCGGGTTCAACACCCGGCCGGCGTCGTCGCAGGCGATCTGCTTGAGGTGCTTCACCTGACCGGTCTCGGTGTCGACCTCGACCACGGCCACGTGGGCGCCGAACGGGAAGGTGGCGCCGCTGACCGCGTAGTACGCGGCGTGGGCCAGGCCCTCGGGCAGCTCGGGGTCGCCCTTGGCGGCCACGGCGATGTCGGCCCACGACCTGGCGATGGCGGGCGCACCCGACACGTGGAAGCTGGCCGAGTCCTTGTCGAGCACCACGTCGGCCTCATCGGCCTCGAGCATGCGGGCGGCAACCTTGCGGGCCTTGTCGACCAGATCGGCGGCGGCGAGGAACACGGCGTTGCCGCCCTGCTGCAGCGAGCGCGAGCCCATCGTGCCCTCGCCCAGCGGAACGAGGTCGGTGTTGCCCCACACGACGTCGATCTTGTCCATCGGGATGCCGGTCTGCTCGTGGGCGAGCATGCTCCACGCCGTGACGTGGCCCTGGCCGTGGGGCGAGGTGCCGGTGTAGACGATGGCGCGGCCGTCGTCGAGCACTTCGATCTTGGCGTGCTCGCCGCTGCCCACACCGCCGGTGATCTCGACGTACACGCTCACGCCGATGCCGAGCTGCTTGGCGTCGCCAGCGGCCCGACGACGGGCCTGCTCGGCGCGCAGCGCGGTGTAGCCGGCGGCGGCGAGTGCCTTGTCGAGTGCGCCCTCATAGTCGCCCACGTCGTAGGTCTGGCCGATCTTGGTGGTGAACGGCTCGGAGAACTTGCCGATGAGGTTCATGCGGCGCACTTCGGCCGGATCCTTGCCGATCTCGGCGGCGAACAGGTCCATGGCCCGCTCGGCGGCCGCGGTGGCCTCGGGACGGCCGGCACCGCGGTAGGCGGTGGTGAGCGCGGTGTTGGTGACCACGCTGGTGGTGCGGCACTCGATGTTGGGGATGTCGTACACGGCGCTCGACATCGGCCGGGTCATGAACGGGGCGAGGATGGTGCCCATCTCGGCGAACGAGCCCGAGTCCTGCAGCGCGTGGAGCTGGTAGTGGGTGACCTTGCCGTCGCGGGTGCCACCGATGGTGACGTACTGCACCTGAGCACGGCCGTGGCCGAGCGACATCATGCTCTCGCTACGGGTCTCGCGCCAGCGCAGCGGGCGACCGACGCGCTTCGAGAGCACACCGAGCAGCGCCTCTTCGGCGTAGCAGCTGATCTTGGCGCCGAAGCCGCCGCCCACATCGGGGGCGATGACGAGCACCTGGTCGGCCTCGACGCCGTTGGCGCCGACGATGGTGGCCTTCGCGCCCTGGGCAGCCTGGGTGCTGAGCCACTGGTGCAGACGACCATCCACCCAGGCGACGGCCGAGCCGCGCACTTCGAGCGGGCAGGGGGCGACACGCTGGTTCACGAAGCGGTGCGGACCGCTGACCACCTCGCAGCCCTCGAAGAACGAGGCGCCGCTGTTCTCGGGCATGCCGAGCACGGTGGTGTCGAACACGACGTTGCTGCCGGCACCTTCGTAGATGAGGGTGCTGCTGGTCATCGCCTCTTCCATGTCGACCACGGCGGGCAGTGCGTCGATGTCGACGATGACGGCCTCGGCCGCATCCTCGCCCTGGTCGGCGCGCTCGGTGATGATGGCCGCGATGGGCTCGCCGACGTAGCGCACCTTGTCGATGGCCAGCAGGCCGCGGGCAACCATCGGGTTGAACGGCGACGGCACCGGCTGCAGTTCGAGATCGGCGGCGGTGAGGATGGCGATGACGCCCGGCTTGGTGAGGGCGTCGGACACATCGATGCCTGTCAACACACCGTGGGCCACGGCCGAGCGCACGTACGTGACGTGTGCGGCGTTGGCCAGCAGCGGCTCGTCGAGCAGGTCGTCGACGTACTTGCCGCCGGAGGTGAGGAACTTCGGATCTTCCTTGCGCAGAACTCGGTTACCCAGGATGCTGCCGGCCACGTGAAACCCCCAGTGTCAGAACGATCGGTCGGATGTGTGGCCGACACTAGCCAAGCCTGGGCGTCTGTGCAGCAGCCGGTCGATGTGGCCTGTGTCGGCCGGGCCAGTGGTGCCGGGCGAACTGTGCCGGGCGAACTGTGCTGGGCGAACTGTGCTGGGCGAACGGGGTCTCAGGGGGTCGCCGTGGGTGCGCTGCCGTTGAAGGGCATGGTGCGCACGGCGACGATCTGGGCGACAGCGTCGTAGGGCCAGCCGGCGGGCAGCGGCAGCGGTGCCCCGTCGCTCGGCAACACCGATACGCGATTCTCGCCGGGCAGCACCACGCCGAGCTCGGAGCGGGCGGCCTCGGCGGCGCCATCGGCCGTCTCGAGGCGGGCCACCTCTCGCGCCAACTGCTCGTTGGCGGCGGTGAGCACGGCCAGTTCCTTCTGCTTCTGCTCGATCTGCTCCTGCTGGCGGAGGTAGTTCTTCACGGGCAGGGTGAACAGCACTGCCAGCAGCGCAGCCATCACCACGAGCGCCCCGAGACCGAGTATCCAGCGCCGCCCGCGATGGGTGACGAGCTGACGGTCGGCGCTGATGGGTCGGGTGAGGTCGCCGAACAGCGTGTCGTCGCGGCCCGAGCCCGACGACTCGCTCGACACGCGTCGCGGGCGCGCGATGCTCGTCGTCTTCGATCCGCTGCTCACGGCGGCCAGTTTCGCACGCCGATGCGCGCGAACCCGGTCACTCTGTGCAGCGAGAGGCACTCAGCGCGGCGCGAGGGCGCGTCGGCCGCGGAACTCGGCCTGTTCGCCGAGCTGCTCTTCGATGCGCAGCAGCTGGTTGTACTTGGCCACGCGGTCGCTGCGGGCGGGCGCGCCGGTCTTGATCTGGCCGCAGTTGGTGGCCACGGCCAGGTCGGCGATGGTGGCGTCCTCCGTCTCGCCGCTGCGGTGGCTCATCACGCTGGTGTACGCGTGCATCGTGGCCAGTTCCACCGTGGCCAGCGTCTCGGTGAGGCTGCCGATCTGGTTCACCTTCACGAGCACGCTGTTGGCCACCTTGCGGTCGATGCCCATCTGCAGGCGGGCCACATTGGTGACGAACAGGTCGTCGCCCACCAACTGCACCCGGTCGCGCAGCGCGCTCGAGAGTGCGGCCCAGCCGTCCCAGTCGTCCTCGGCCATGCCGTCCTCGATGCTGACGATGGGGTACGTGGCCACGAGGCGTTCCCAGTAGCCGGCCATCTCGGCGGGGGTGAGCACCTTGCCCTCGCCGGCGAGGTGGTAGCGGCCGTCGCGGAACAGTTCGCTCATCGCCGGGTCGAGTGCGATGGCGATGTCGTCGCCGGGCGTGTAGCCGGCCCGCTCGATCGCTTCGATCAGCACCTTGATGGCGTCTTCGTTGGTGGCGAGGTTGGGGGCGAAGCCGCCCTCGTCGCCCACGGCGGTGGCGAGGCCACGGTCGTGCAGCACCTTCTTCAAGGTGTGGTAGGTCTCGGTGCCCCAGCGCAGCGCCTCGCGGAAGCTGGGCGCGCCAACCGGCATCACCATGAACTCCTGCATGTCGATGGTGTTGTCGGCGTGCACGCCGCCGTTCAGCACGTTCATCATCGGCACCGGCAACACGTGCGCGTTGGGGCCGCCGACGTAGCGGTACAGCGGCAGGTCGAGATCGTCGGCTGCGGCCTTGGCCACGGCCAGGCTGGTGCCCAAGATGGCGTTGGCGCCGAGGCGGGCCTTGTTGTCGGTGCCGTCGAGGGCGACGAGTGTGTCGTCGACGAAGCGCTGGTCGAGCGCGTCGATGCCGAACAACACATCGGCGATCTCGC
>JBEICS010000245.1:0-4274 GCA_040383925.1 Acidimicrobiaceae bacterium
GCGCGCCACGCTGCTGCTCGGCCAGCCCGACCGGCTGCGCGAGATGTTGCTGTCGGCCGACCGACCGGTGCAGTTCGTGTTCGCCGGCAAGGCGCACCCTGCCGACCACCCGGGCAAGGACATGATCCGCGAGATCGAGTTGTTCGCCCGCCACCTCGACGTGGGCCACCGGTTCGTGTTCGTGCCCGACTACGACATGGCCGTGGCACGCCTGATGTACCAGGGCTGCGACGTGTGGCTGAACAACCCGCGCCGTCCGCTCGAGGCGTGCGGCACCAGCGGCATGAAGGCGGCGCTGAACGGCTGTCTGAACTGCAGCATCCTCGACGGCTGGTGGGACGAGTGCTTCGACGGCCACAACGGCTGGGCCATCAACTCGGCCGACGACGACCCCGATCTGGCCCGCCGCGACCAGCGCGAGGCCACCAGCCTGTTCGGTCTGCTCGAGCGCGACATCGTGCCGTTGTTCCACCAGCGCGACACCGCCGGCATCCCTCACGGCTGGATCGACATGATGAAGCACAACTGGGCCTCGCTCGGCCCGTTCGTCAAGGCGGCCCGCATGGTGCGCGACTACACCACCGAGATCTACGAGCCCGCCGCCGCAAGTGCGCAGGCCGTGGCGGCCGACGACTGGGCGCGGGCCCGCTCGCTGGCGGCGTGGAAGGCGGGCGTGATCGAGCGCTGGGGCGGGGTGCGCGTGGCAGGCGTCGATGCCGACACCAGCCCGGCCCACGAGGGCGATGTGCGCACGGCCCGTGCCCGTATCGACCTCGGTGGTGCCGGTGGCCTCGGCACCGACGAAGTGGCGGTGCAGTTGCTGCACGGCGCCATCGACTCCACCGGCGCGTTCGTCGGCCACCCCGAACACCTGCCGATGCGCCATGTGGGCGAGGGCACGTGGGAGGTCGACTACCGCATCGACGCCGCCGGCGCCTACGGCCTCACCGTGCGGGTACTCCCCCGCCACGACGGCCTGCTCACCCCCGTCGAACTCGGCCGCGCCACCTGGGCCGGCTGACCCGCCGCGCCGACGCCGCAGACCCCTTTTCAGTCGAGCGGGAGCACCATCCCAGCCCGTCGGGCAACATCGACGACCTGAGCGCCCAAGAACTCATCGGGCTCCTCGATCGGGAACGCTGCGTAGAACGCGGCGGCAACCGCTCTTGCGGTCGAGAACACGTCGGCGACGTGCGGCCACAGGGCGATCATGTCAGTGATGTCCTGGGGCTGGGAGCGATTCAGCTTCATCAGGAACAGCGACGACAGGGGCGCACCGAGGACCCGCAACCGAGGATGTTCGATGAACACATCGCAGTCCTCTGGCTTCAGGGTCTGGGGATGCCAAGGCGCGGCATGATCGTTCAACCAGTCGACCGCCAACTGGTGTCGTTCCGCAACGATCCTCACGGCCGCCTTCACATCGGCGTCGATGCGGACACTGCTGTCGACGTCCTCGGTCGCCAACCGCAACCCGCGCCATGCCAGCAGCGACCCGCCCACGATGATCACCGTCGCCTGTGGTCGGCCAGGATCGAGCAACTCGGCAACCTCGCCAACGAGGAGACGGATACGTTCGCCGGTGAACATGCCCGATGGGGTCATGTCAGCGTCAGCACCCGTTCACGCCAGATGGTGGACGCAGGGATCAGCAGCCCACGGCGGGCGAACTGAGCGGGTGTGCTCGACATCGCTTCAGCCCGCTTCGACGGACGGACATCGACCGACCACGGTTCAGGCAGCGGAGGACGATCGCGAACCCAGCGCGGACGGCCGATACCGGCATCGTCGGCGAGTTTCTCGGCGATCGCCGCGAGCAGTGTGTCGATGAGCGCCGACTGCGACCGCGGCGGTTCAGGCATGATCGCCTGCGCAAGGTCCGCCGGCCGCAGCGCCAACTGATCGGCGAACGCCCGAAACCTCACCCAATCGGGATGCTGCTCGCCGGTGGCGTCCTCCGACCATGCGTTGCTCAGGCCAGCCAGGCTCGGCGGCTCGCGATGATTGCTCGACGGAACCCAAGGGCTGCCGAGGACCTCGAAGAGCTTCTCCAGCGTTGACCAGCGGGGCTGCTCGTGCCCGTTCTCGATACGGGAGATCGTCGGATAGGCGACACCTGCCAGATGCGCCAGATCACGCGTCGACAGGCCCAAGCGGGCACGGCGAGCACGGATCCAGATCGCAGGCGACTCCATGACTGTTAGCGTAAACAGTAACAACGTCAACCGCAACGCAGGCAGCGGACCGCTTGGAGTCCCCAACATCTCCCGAGACCTCGGCACGTATCGCCTCGCGCATCGTTGCCGAGTAGCCGCCCACTCGGCTGAGCCGCCTGATCCGCCGCTCTGGCATCGTCACGGGTGACAGCGACGATCTCGTCCACCTCCACGGGTCCGACGAATGGCGGGGGTGATACGTCTCGCCAATGGTCCAACTCGAACTGACCTCCCTGCACGAGATCGGACGGCTCGCCATCGGCGGGGCCGAGATCATCGGCGATCTTCGCGATCGCATCGGGTTGCGATTGACCGACGAACCGCTGGCGAACATGGTGCACG
The DNA here is from genome assembly GCA_040383925.1 of Acidimicrobiaceae bacterium. Taxonomy (GTDB): domain Bacteria; phylum Actinomycetota; class Acidimicrobiia; order Acidimicrobiales; family Ilumatobacteraceae; genus VFMC01. The sequence goes on from JBEICS010000245.1 coordinate 2,559, forward strand.
CGGCCGCGTCGCTCACTTGGACCCGAGATTCGTTCGATCGCATGATCGTGGCCGACGCCATCGTTGCCGCAACCGACCTCCCTACCAGGGACCAGACAATCCTCGTCAACACGTCCCTCGCCCGTTGGTGAATCCGAGCCCTGGCTGCGCGCCGACACCGCCGCCTTCGATCAGCGAACTGGCCGCCCGAAGCCCGGGGCGCACGAGAGCCTCCACGAATCCCGGAGCGGTTCACCACACCTCACGACCGGACCGTGCATCACCGCCGGAACGAGGCGAGGTGAAGGCATCACCTGAGCACGCCGATCCCGCCCACCACGGTGAGCAGGAACCCGACACCGTCCATCACGCGCCGGCCACCAGCCTCACGATGCCGACCACGAGCGCCACGGCGGCAAGCGGCCAGATCTTCAACAGCACCGCCGCCCGCCACCGGTCATTCCAGGGGTACTTGTCCCGGTCCTGCGGCGCCAGGGGATAACCCAGCAGCTTGCTCACCAACGCGCCGAACAACACGATCCCCGCCACCACGACGAGACCAGCACCTGGACTATCCACGGCAGCCTCTCCCTCCCGGCCGGTTTGCTCCAGCACGAACCCCACACCGACTCGCCATCGGCGCGCCGAGCCGCACGTTCATGTCGAGCTGTCCGATCGCGTTGCCGACCTCTGGTGGCGAGCTCGTCTTCGCCAGAACACGATCACGAGAGGGACGGGCACGACCAAGGCGAGCCCGACCACGACTCCGGACGTCGGACTGGAGAGCAGGTACGCCACGACTGCGAAGAACACACTGATGAACACGTATTCGACCACGAGCTGCCGCGGGCGAATCCTCGATCCGTCGTCGACCGTCCGGTCAGCTTCGAGGGTGTCGACAGGCACGACGCTCAGCGATTGCAGCAGCTCTTCGGCCATTCGTCGGTAGAAGCCGAAGAAGTCCCCCACCGCCAGGCCCGTCGACTGGACTGTCACTGTCAGCCGCGTGCCGTCTTGGTGTGGCTCGAAGCAGAGCGAGTACCGCGACTTGGAAACGAACGGGCTACGCGGGTTGTCGGTGAACCGAATGCCGGTCGGCCCGACGTCGAGGTCGATGAATCTCGCTTCTCCGCGCAGGAACCGAGTCGTTTCAGCCGTCACCTCCGCCACGGACGATCCTACGAAGACGCCGCTGACGCTGGCACTCGGACTGAAGCGGCTCATTGAACGCCCACCCGTTCGGCAGGGCCTTCCCCCATCTGCGGCCCAAACTCCGCCGGAGTGGGGGGCCGACCTGCTCGCGCGAGTGCGAATGGCTCCACCACGATGACGGCCGAGCACTCGAATCCCACAGGCTGCATCGTAGGGACACGTGAGAGAAGGACCGGCACACCCGGGCAGGCACGCTTTCGACACCGTCAGACGAGCCGGGCCTCCGGTCGCCACCAAGGGCTTCGTGCGCGTAGACCGGTGCTGGGGGTGCCGGGACTCACGAAGCGCCGACCTTCGTGCGCGTAGACCGGTGCTGGCGGGGTGCAGCCGCACGGACGGGGTTGGGTGAGGCGCTCGTGGGGCCGGGAGGGGCCCCAGCGGCGCCTACTTGCCGGTGAAGGAGGCTTTGCCGGGGCCGTTGGCAAGGAAGCTCTGCACACCGATCTGCGAGTCGTCGGTGTGGAACACCTCGGTGAACAACCGGCGCTCGAGCAGCAGGCCGTCGGCCAGCGTGGCGTCGAGCCC
>JBEICS010000246.1:0-4244 GCA_040383925.1 Acidimicrobiaceae bacterium
CGCAGCGTGGGGTACAGCGTGCGGGTGAGTTCGATCATGTGCTCGATCTGCTCGACCCGCTGGGCGTGGGGGAGTGTGCGCCAGATGCCTTCGCCGCGGGCGAACGACTCGACACTCTGCACGCTGTTGCAGCACTCCAGATCGCTGCCCGGCGAGCGCGTCCAGGCCAGGCGTGCGGCCGCCGTGCCGATCTGCTGCTCGGGTCGCATGGTGACGAACTCGCCGAGCTCGAAGCGGATGAGGTCGTCGGTCTTCAGCATGTCGGGCAGGGTGCTGGGCACGTAGCGCACCTTGTAGCCGCGGGCCTGCTCGAACCAGGCGATGAGCCGTTCGTCGTTGGGCGACAGCGCGTTGCGTTCGAATGCTGCCTGCTCGCGCATCATCTCGGCCTGCATCGGGCCTGCATTGCTGAGGCCGAGCAGCCAGTCGACCGACACCTGGTGCGTGGCCGCCACCTCGGCCAGCGTCTCGACCCGCGGGAGGCGCCGGTTGGTGGGCGAGAGGAGTTGCGACAGGGTGGAGCGATCGATGGCCGAGCCGGCCGCGAACGCCGACCGGGTGAGGCCGCTGCGGTGGATGACATCGTCGAGTCGTTCGCGGAACGTAGCGAGCATCGCCTTGCGGTCCATGACTGCCAGCCTAGGGAAGCAGCCTCGCAATATGGGGTGGAAACGCACGAAGTGATGCGGATCAGCAACATGGGTAGGCGAACTGTGCGCATGTCCACCGGGAAACCACGTGCGCAGCGGGGGGTGTCTGCTCCACAATCGTCAGCAGTGGACAACGGGGGGATGCAGCATCCGACACGGGTCGAGTGGCCCACGATCGCCGTCGCGGTCGCAGTGTGGGCCATGTGGCTGGGCCTGGTGTTCGGCCATGAGTCGATCCCGTTGCCGCTGCTGCTCGTGGGGCTCGGCCTGGCGGGTGGCTGGTACATGAGCCTGCAGCACGAGGTGCTCCACGGGCATCCCACCCCGTGGGGGTGGTTCAACGTTGCTCTGGCCGGTGCGCCGCTGTCGCTGTGGCTGCCGTACTGGCTGTACCGCGACGAGCACCTGCTGCACCACGAGGTGGAACTCACCATCCCCGACGAAGATCCCGAGACCTTCTACGTGAGCCCTGCGCACTGGGCCCATGCCGGGCCGGTACGTCGTACGACGTTGCGGGTGAGCCGCACGTTCGTCGGCCGCTTGCTGATCGGGCCGCTGATGGGGCCACCGCGGCTGCTCGTGGCGCAGGCCCGCGCAGCCTGCCGCGACGGCTCGCTGGCAGCCCGCTGGCTGGGACACCTGGTCGGTGCCGCGGTCGTGGGCTGGGTGGTGTTCGGTCTGGCCGGCGTGCCGGTGTGGCAGTACCTCATCGGCTACTGCTGGCTCGGCATGTCGGTGTCGTACATCCGCTCGTTCGTCGAGCACCGGGCCGTTCCTGATCCGGCAACGCGTTCGGCGGTGGTGCGTAGCGGCTGGTTCTTCGGCGTGCTGTTCCTGTTCAACAACTTGCACCACACGCACCACGCTCGACCCGGTGTCGCCTGGTACCGCCTGCCGGCGCTCACCGAGCAGTTGGGGTCGGCCGAGATCGCCCGCAACGGCGCCGGGTTCTACCGCGGGTATGCCGAGATCGTCCGCCGATTCGCGTTCCGGCCGTTCGACACGCCGGTGCACCCGCTGCTGACCGACGCGGCGAACGGCCGGGTCGACGCCGCCTCGTGAACACCGCCCGCGCCAGTCTGGGCATGTATCCGTTCGCCCCGCTGAGGCCGGCGTACGACCGGCTGTGGCAGGCGGTTCGCGAACGGGCGCCGTGGGTGCCCGAACGACTCGAGTGGGATGTCGACCTGCATGCCCAGTGGCGCGACCCCGCCACGGTGGTGGGTTACACCTGTGGCTGGCCGCTGCTGACCGAACTGGCCGATCTGGCCGAGACCGGGCGCCTCCACGTGGTGGGCTCGTTCGTGTTCGCCATCCCCGAGGCCGACGGGCCCACGTACCGCAGCGTGCTGGTGGCACGACGGCCGGGCACCGCGGCCGACTTCGTCGGGTCGCTCGCCGCAGCGAACGGACCCGACAGCCTGTCGGGTTGGGTGAGCCTGCTGCACGCCGTGCACGGTCCGGGTGCTCGCTGGCAGGGCGAGGTGCTCTTCACCGGCGCCCACCTCGAGAGCGTGCGCGCCGTGCACGAGGGCCGCGCCGAGGTGGCGTCCATCGACGCTGTGTCGCTGGCCCACATCCGCCGCCTGCACCCCGAGTTGTGCGCGCATCTGATGGAGGTGGGCCACGGGCCGCAGGTGGGGTGTCTGCCGCTGATCGCCGGGGCCTCGGTGACGGCGCCGCAACTCGGCGAGTTGCGGGCAGCGTTCGCCGACGCCGTGGCCGATCCGGCCCTGGTCGAGGTGCGTGCCGACCTGCTCGTCGAGGCGTTCGTCGCCCGCGAGTACGCCGACTACCTGCCGTTGCGGAGCCTGGCGCCGGCACCGCAGTAGCGTCGCCGGGCATGTCACTCGTCGACGTCCCGTTCACCGCCGGCCCGGTCGAGATCCGCGGCGCACTCGATCTGAAGCGCACCGCCGACGGGCTGCTGCCGCGCCGGGTGCCGGCGTGGACGGCACCGCAGATCCCGGATGCGTTCATGGACACGGTGGTCACGTCCACCTCGGGCGTGCGCCTGGTGTTCCGCACCACGTCGCCGGTGGTGGAGCTGACGGTGCACCCGATGACCGTGCACGTCACGTCGCGCGACCAGGTCGACCCGGCCGTCGAGCTGGTGGTCGACGGTGAACTGGTGGCGATGCAGCGCATGGTGGGTGGCACGTTCATCCACATCGACCAGACCCGTGGGCCCGAGGGCATCAGTTGGGAGGCGGGTGGGTCCACGACGGTGCGGTTCGACGACTTGGGCAGCGACGACAAGGAGATCGAGCTGTGGCTGCCCACGCACGCGTCGGTCGAGTTGCGCCGCCTCGCTGTGGCGGCCGGGTCGAGTGTGTCGCCTCCGTCACGGCCACGGCGTCGCTGGGTGCACCACGGCTCGTCGATCAGCCACTGCATGGACGTGAACCGGCCGTCGGCGGCGTGGCCGATGCTCGCAGCACGGCTGGCCGGCGTCGACGTCGACAACTTCGGCTTCGGTGGCCAGTGCCAGCTCGACCCCTTCATGGGTCGAGTGCTGCGCGACGTGCCCGCCGACGTGATGAGCCTGAAGGTGGGCATTAACCTGGTGAACGCCGCCTCGATGAGCGAGCGCACGTTCGGGCCGGCGCTGCACGGCTTCCTCGACTCGATCCGCGACGGCCACCCCGTCACACCGCTGCTGGTGGTGTCGCCCATCTACTGCCCGTCGGTGGAGGAGCACCCCGGCCCGACGGTGCCGGTGCTGATCGATGGCCGCACCACATTCGTGCACGTCGAGGCGCGTCCAGCGGCGCGACCTCTCGGCCTCACCCTCGTGCGCATCCGCGAGATGGTCGAGCAGATCGTCGGGGCTCGCCGGGCGGCGGGCGACGAGCACCTGTACACGTTCAGCGGGCTCGATCTGTTCGGCGCCGACGATGCCGACGAGTTGTACGACCGCCTGCACCCCACCGAGGAGGGCTACCGCCGCATCGGCGAGCGCTTCGCCGCCAAGGCCTTCGGCCCTGGCGGGCCGCTCGCTCCATGACGCGCGTGCGCCTGGGCCGCGACTACCGGCGCCTCTTCACGGCGAGTGTGGTATCGAACCTGGGCGACGGCGTGGGCGTCGTGGCCTATCCGTGGCTCGCCTCGGCGGTCACCCGCAGTCCTCTGCTCATCGCCCTTGTTGCTGCTGCGTCGAGGCTGCCGTGGCTGGTGTTCACGCTTCCCGCCGGAGTCATCACCGACCGGGTCGACCGTCGTCGGGCCATGGTGGCGATGGACCTGGTGCGCGGCGCGATCACCGTGGTCGTGGCGGTAGTGGTGCTGGGCGGCCGCGACTCGCTGCCCGACCCCGACGCGCTCGACGGAGTGATCGGGACGCAGTGGGGGCTGTACCTCGCCCTGGTGGCGGCCACGCTGCTGCTGGGCACTGCGGAGGTGCTGCGCGACAACACGGCACAGACGATCCTGCCCGACATCGTGGCCGCCGAGCACCTCGAACGGGCCAACGGTCGGATGTGGAGCGCGGAGGGTGTGGCCAACACGTTCGTGGGCCCGCCGCTCGGGGCCCTGCTCATCGCCGCTGCCTTCGCCCTGCCCTTCGTGGTCGACGCAGCCTCGTTCTTCGTCGCG
>JBEICS010000247.1:0-4239 GCA_040383925.1 Acidimicrobiaceae bacterium
AGGAACTCGGCGCCAAGAAGGTGATGCCCCTCCAGGTGTCGGGCGCCTTCCACACCCCGTTCATGTCCCCCGCCCGCGATCGCCTGCGCAAGGCCATCGCCGAGGCCTCGCCCCGCGACACCGAGGTGCCCGTGGTGTCGAACGTCGACGCGCTGGCGCACGACCGTGGGGCCGACTGGGCGTCGCTGCTGTCGGCCCAGTTGGTCAGCCCGGTGCGGTGGAAGCACTGCCTGCTCACCCTCGCCGCCCTCGGGGTGACCGAGTTCGTCGAGCTCGGCCCGGGCGGCGTGCTCACCGGCATGGCCAAGCGCACGGTCGAGAACGCCCGCACCATGTCGGTCAGCACCCCCGAGGAACTCGACAAGCTGCTCGAGTGGGTCGGCTCGGGTCGCACGGCCGCCACGCTGGCCCATGAGGGCGAGCACCTGTTCGCCACCGAGCGACTCATCGTCAGCCCCGCGGCAGGCATTTTCGAACCGGTGCCGGGCCTGGGCGACGGCGCTCGCATCACAGTCGGCACCGTCATCGGCCACCTCGGCGAGGTCGAGGTGCGCTCCGCGTTCGACGGTGTGCTGCAGAGCTACATCGCCGTATCGGGCGAACGGGTCACCCCCCGCCAACCCATCGCCTGGCTGAGGACCGTCTGATGCCCGCCATCCCGGCGGGCGTGCGCGGCGCCACCATCACGGGATGGGGCACGGCCCTGCCTCCGAAGGTGCTCACCAACGCCGACCTCGAGCAGATGATCGACACCAACGACGAGTGGATCGTCGAGCGAACCGGCATCCGCCAGCGGCACGTCGGCGGCACCACTGCCGGGCTGTCGGCCGAGTCGGGCCGCAAGGCGCTCGACATGGCCGGCGTCGACCCGGCCTCGATCGATGCGCTTGTGCTGGCCACCACCACGCCCGACCGCTGCGTGCCGGCCACGTCGGCCACGGTCGCCCACGAGCTCGGCCTGCGCTGCGGTGCGTTCGACGTGAATGCGGCCTGCTCGGGGTTCGTCTACGGCCTGGTCACCGCTCACGGCCTGATCGCGATGGGGATGAACAAGGTGCTCGTCATCGGCACCGACACACTCGCCCGCATCACCGACTGGGACGACCGCAACACCGCCATCTTGTTCGCTGACGGCTCGGGTGCCGTGGTGCTCGAGGCGTGCGAGGGCCAGGGCCAGTTGCTCGGCTGGGACCTCGACGCCGACGGCAGCGCCGAACGCTTCCTCTACGCCGAGGTCGGCGGCCTCATCCAGATGGAGGGCAAGGAGGTGTTCCGGCGGGCCGTGCGCATCATGGTCGACTCGGCCGAGAAGTCGCTCGCCCATGCCGGTGTCACCACCGACCAGATCGCCCTCGTCGTACCCCACCAGGCGAACGTGCGCATCATCGACGCAGCCTGCGATCGCCTCAACATCCCCGCCGAGAAGCGCGCCGTCGTGCTCCACCGCACCGGCAACACCTCGTCGGCATCCATCCCGCTCGCGCTGTGCGACGCGCTCGACGAAGGCCGAGTCAGCGAAGGCGACCTCGTCCTGCTCGTGGGTTTCGGCGCCGGCATGACCGCCGCCAGCGCGCTGCTCCGCTGGGGCGCCACACGTCCGGAGCCGGTGTCGTGAGCCGCACCGTGCTCGTCACAGGCGGCGCCCGCGGTATCGGCCTCGCGGTCGCGCGTCGATTCGCAGCGCTGGGCGACAACGTCGCCGTCACCTACAACACCTCGCCCCCGCCCGACGACCTGTTCGGCGTGGCCTGCGACGTCACCTCGGCCGACAGCGTCGACGCCGCGTTCAAGGCCGTCGAAGAGCGCTTCGGCCCGGTGGAGGTGCTGGTGTCGAACGCCGGCATCACCAAGGACGGATTGCTGCTGAAGATGAGCGAGGAATCGTTCACGTCGGTCATCGACACCAACCTCACCGCCGCCTACCGCGTGGCCAAGCGCGCCACGCCCGCCATGCTGCGGGCTCGCAGCGGGCGCATCATCCTGGTCAGTTCGGTGGTGGGCCTCCTCGGCGCCGCCGGGCAGGCCAACTACGCCGCATCGAAGGCGGGCCTGGTCGGCTTCGCCCGGTCGCTCGCCCGCGAACTCGGGTCGCGCAGCATCACCGTGAACGTCGTCGCCCCCGGCCCGGTGGAAACCGACATGACCGCCGCTCTCGGCGACAAGCGCCTGGCCGAGATCACCGACGCCGTTCCGCTGGGCCGTATGGCCTCGGCTGACGAGATCGCCGGCGTCGTCGCATTCCTGGCCTCCGCCGATGCGGCCTACATCACCGGTGCAGTGGTGCCGGTCGATGGTGGCCTGGGCATGGGCCACTAGAGTCTTCATTCACCCACCTCAAGGAGAAACCCCGTGGATCAGGAACTGTTCGCCCGCTTCAAGAAGTGCGCCGTCGAGGTGCTCTCGGTCGACGAGTCGGCCGTGGTGCCCGAGGCGAAGTTCGGCGACGATCTCGATGCCGACAGCCTCGACCTGGTCGAACTGGTGATGGCGCTCGAGGAAGAGTTCGGCGTCGAAGTGCCCGAGGAAGAACTCGAAGGCGTCGACACCGTCGGCCAGGCCTACGACTTGGTCGTCGGCAAGCTCTGATGTCGTTGCGTCGCCGCGTCGCCATCACTGGCTACGGGGTGGTCGCTCCCTGCGGCATCGGGAAGGCCGCGTTCTGGCAGGGTCTGCTCGGGCCGGGTGTGTCCGACCGCAAGACCATCGAACTCGCCGACTGGGACCCCCTCCCCTACTTCGACAACCCGAAAGAGGCGCGCCGCGCCGACCGGGTGGAACAGTTCGCCTTGGCCGCAGCCGCCGAGGCGTTCGAACATGCGGGCCGCCCCGATGTGGCGCCCGAGCGCTTCGGTACCATCTTCGCCAGCGGCATCGGTGGCCTCATCACGCTCGAGGAGAACGTGCAGGTGCGCCTCGAGAAGGGCGAGCGGCGTGTGTCGCCGTTCCTCATCCCGATGCTGATGGCCAACGCCTCCGGCGCAGCCATCAGCATGCGCTACGGCCTGCAGGGCCCGAACGAGACGATCGTCACGGCGTGCGCCGCGTCGAGCCACGCCATCGGGTATGCGGCCCGGCTGATCTCGTGGGGCATGGTCGACGCCGTCGTCACCGGCGGCAGCGAGGCCTGCATCACCCCCACCGGCGTGGCCGGCTTCACCAACATGACCGCCTTGTCGTCGTCGGGTGTCAGCATGCCCTTCGACGTGAAGCGCGACGGGTTCGTGATGGGCGAGGGTGCCGCGGTGTTCATGCTCGAGGTGTACGAAGACGCTGTCGCCCGTGGGGCCACCATCGTCGGCGAGATCCTCGGTGCCGGCAGCAATGCCGACGCGCACCACATCACCGCGCCATCACCCGGCGGCACCGGCGCCATCCGCTGCATGCGCCTGGCGCTCGACGACGCCGGACTCACGCCGGCCGACATCGTGCAGATCAACGCCCACGGCACCTCTACCCCGATGAACGACGCAGCCGAGGCCGAGGCCGTGGCTGCCGTGTTCGCTGGGTCGTTGCCGCCGATGACCTCCACCAAGGGCGTCACCGGCCATGCACTCGGCGCAGCCGGGGCACTCGAAGCCGCCGCGTTGTTGCTGTCGATGGAGCACGGGCTCATCCCGCCCACCGCCAACACCACCGAGGTGCTCGACGGCGCGCCCACCAACATCGTCACCGGTGCACCGCGGCCGTGGACCCCGGGCCCCACCATGTCGAACAACTTCGGGTTCGGCGGCCACAACGGGTCGCTCATCTTCGGCCCCGCCCGTTGAGCCCCGCCCGAGTCGCCCTCATCCGCGCCACACCCCCGGTGTAGAACGGCCCCGTGGCCATCTCCTGCGTCTACTGCGGCGGTCTGCACGATCGCGCCGACGAGGTGCGCGCCTGCTGGCAGCGTTCCGAATCGGGCGAACTCCCTGCACCGCCGCCCGTCGAGTACGAATCCGAGCCGACCGTATCCATCGACGTACCCGATGATCGACCACCCTCGCGTCCTGCCTCGCTCGGCCGCACCCCGGTAGCCCGACTGCTCGCCCAGCCCGCTCGTTGGGCGGGCCCCGACGCCCTCGGTCGATCGCTGGTGTTGCTCGACGAGCAGCCGGTGCCCGAGCCGTGGCAGAGCGCTCCGCGGCTCACCATCGACGAGCGTGTGCTGCTCGACCCCACCGCAGCGCTGCACACCTTGCGCCAGGCCCATCAGCAGCGCACCCGCCTGATCATCGATCTCTCGGCATCGTTCCACCG
>JBEICS010000248.1:0-4194 GCA_040383925.1 Acidimicrobiaceae bacterium
ACGACCCGGCCACCAGTGCGTACCTGCGCCCGCCGGCGTTCGTGTCGGGCGGCGGCGGTCTCACCGGCACCCTGGCCGACTACACCCGGTTCTGCGAGATGCTGCGCCGCCGCGGCGAACTCGACGGGCACCGCGTCGTCGGCCCGCGCACGCTGGCGCTGATGCGGATGAACCACCTGCCCGGTGGCAAAGACCTGGCCGCGCTCGACGTGGAACTGCTCACCCAGTACGGAAACGTGGGCGTGGGCTTCGGTCTCGGCTTCGCGTCGACCATCGACCAGGTGGCCACCGGCGCGCTCACCCGCGGCGACTTCTACTGGGGCGGTGCGGCATCGACGGTGTTCTGGGTCGACGACGTGGAAGACATGTGGGTGGTGTTCATGACCCAGCTGATGCCCAGTGTGTCGTTCGACTTCCGCGGTCAGTTGCGCAGCCTCGTCTACAGCGCCATCGTCGACTGATCCGGGGCTGCGTCAGAGGAACAGCATCTTCAACGCCACGGCGACGCCGAAGGCGATCACCACGGCGCGCAGCACCTTCGGGTTCAGCCTGCCTGCGAGCAGGCCCCCGATGTGCCCGCCCACCAGGCTGGCCGGGGCCATCACGGCGACGAACCCCCACGCCACCTTGGCGGAGAACACGAAGAAGCACGCAGCGAGCAGGTTGATGGCCAACGACAGCACCGACTTCAGGGCGTTCAGCGTGTTGAGGTCGTCGTCGAGCAACAGGCCCAGCACGGCCAGCAGCATGATGCCGAGCCCGGCACCGAAGTAGGCGCCGTACACGGCTGCCACGAACACGGCGACGTGCAGGGTCGGTGGCACCACACCGTGGTGGTTGCGCTCGCGGCCGTTGAACACGAGCCGCTTGATGCCGTCCTGGAAACCGAGCAGGGCGCAGGCGCCGAGGATGAGGTACGGCACGATGGCGCGGAACAGCGACTCGCTGGTGACGACGAGCAGCACGGCACCGCCGAGCGCGCCCACCAGGGTGACCGGCAGCAGGGCGCGCAACCGCTCGCGGTGCTGGGCCACGGCACGTCGTTGAGCGATGGCGCCACCGAGGTAGCCGGGGCTGAGCGCCACCGTGTTGGTGACGTTGGCCGACACCGACGGCACGCCGAGGCCCACCAGCGTGGGGAACGACACCAGCGTGCCGCCACCGGCGACGGCGTTGATGCCGCCGGCCACGAACGCGGCGGCGCCCGCGAGGACGAGATCGGTTGCAGGGGGCACGACGGGCTGCTCAGCCGGCCGCGAGCAGGTCGGCCAACTGGCGGCGCCACTCGACCGAGCACTTGTCGGCCTGCACGCTGACGAGGGTGGTCTGGTCGAGCGGCAGTACACCGCTGAGGCGCTCGAGCATCACCTTGTCCTCGGCCCCGATGGCGAGATCGAACTGGATCACCTCGTCGGCTGCCACGGAGAAGTCGTCGTTGCGCCACACCACGAACGTGAAGTACGAGGTGACGTCGTCGATGGGTGTCGACAGCAGCAACAAGATGTGCTCGAGCCCCGAGTCGTAGGCGATGGTGCTGCGGCAGATGAACGGCAGGCTGAAGCCCGAACTCATCGCGCGGTGCACCACCGACTCGGTCTGGCCGCTGGCGATGGTGCCCACCGACTGGTTGTTGGCGAACACCTCGTAGCTGTATCCGAAGAAGTCGTCGTCGAGTTGCCCGAGTTCCACCCGGGGCACCTGGGTGTCCTGCGACCGACCGAACGTGCCCGTGTGCACGAACGGGAAGTGGGTGATGTCGAGGAAGTTGTCGACCATGCGCGTGGCCGAGGTGCGCCACACGTCGACCGGGGTGTTGATGCGCCGGAACGACGGGTCGTCCTCCCACGGCATGGCGGGGATCGGTGCACGCGGTTCGCCCAGGCACACCCACACCAGGCCGTAGCGCTCGGCGCAGTGGTAGGCGGCGAGATGGGCCCGGGGCGGGGCGGGCACACCCTCGCTGGCCGACGGCACGCGCACGCACCGGCCCGTCTGGTCGAAGGTCCAGCCGTGGTACGGGCACACCAGGCACCCATCGCTCACCACACCGGGCGACAGCGGCGACTCCCGGTGCGGGCAGCGGTCGGGCAGGGCCGACACAGCGCCGTCGGCGCCGCGGAACAGCACGACGTCGGCGCCGAGCAGCCGCACCGCATGCGGCCCACCTGCCACGTCGATGGTGCGCGCCACCGGGTGCCAACTGTTGCGCAGGGCAGGATGAGTACACAGTTCCAACGTCACACATGCCACCCTAGTGAGTGATGGTGCTGCTGATCAGAGGCCGACACGTCGTCACCATGAACGGCGCGCGCGACGTGCTGCGCGACGGCGCGGTGCTGGTGGTCGACGACCGCATCGCTGCCGTGGGTGCGTACGCCGAGCTGGCCGCGGCGCACCCCGACGCCACCGTCGTCGGCACGGCCGACAGCCTCGTCACCCCCGGTTACGTGAACGCCCACCAGCACCTCACGGGCGACCGGTTGGTGCGCAGCTGCATCCCCGACGCCATCACCTCGCAGGAGGCGATCTTCGACTGGGCGGTGCCCGTGCACGCCGCGCACACCGGCGACGACGACGAACTGTCGGCCACCCTGGCGCTGGTGGAGGCCGTCGGCAACGGCATCACGTGCACCGTCGAACCCGGCACCGTGGCGCATCCCGAGCGAGTGGTGGCGGCGATGCACGCGGTTGGTGTGCGCGGCACGATCGGCCGGTGGGGTTGGGACATCGACGACGCCCCGTTCGCCGCGCCCGCGCCCGACGTGCTGGCAGTGCTGGAGGACCTGATCGACGCCATGGACGGCGACCCACTGGTCACCGCCTGGGTGACGCTGGTGGGCCACGACCTGATGAGCGACGAGTTGGCGGGCGGAGCCGCCGACCTCGCCCGGCGGCGCGGGACGAACCTCACGTTCCACATCTCGCCGTCGCCCGGCGACGGCGCCGCATACCTGGCCCGCACCGGTCGGCGCCCGCTGGTGCACCTCGACTCGCTCGGTGTGCTGGGCCCCAATGTGCTGCTCGGCCATGCCGTACACCTCGACGACGCCGAGGTCGACCTGGTGTTGCAACGCGGTGTAGCAGTGGCCAGTTGCCCGTGGGCCTACCTGCGTCTGGCCCAGGGCATCACGGCCGGCGGTCGGCACGGCGAACTGTTGCGGCGCGGTGGCCGCCTGGCACTGGGGTGCGACAGCGAGAACTCGGGCGACGCGGTCGACGTGCTGCGCGCCGCCGCATTGTTCGTCGGTCTCGCCCGCGACGCGGCGCTCGACCCGTTCTCGGTCACGGCCCACGACGCGCTCGACCTGCTCACCATCCGCGGCGCCGAGGCCATCGGCATGGCCGACCGGATCGGCAGCCTCGAGGTGGGCAAGCAGGCCGACATCGTGGTGCACGACACCTCCGGGCCCCAGTGGAACCCGCCGGCCACCGATCCGGTGCTGCAGTTGGTGTGGGCCTCCGACGGTCGCTCGGTGAGCGATGTGGTGGTGGCCGGACGGCAGGTCGTGCGCGACGGCAGGTGCATCACCGTCGACGTGCCGGCGCTGAACGCAGCGGCTGCCGATCGCAACCGCAGCATCCTGCGCGAGGTGGGCCGCGGCTGAGCCGTCAACTGCGCGGTCTTGGACCGTGGTGGTCAGACCGTCAGACCAATCGACGGCGCGGCGAGTGCTACTGTCGGCGCCATGACGAACTCCAGGTCGCATGCAGCGGAGGCTTTCGCCCATGAGTGAGAAGGCCGACGACTACGCCGTCCACCCGCCCACGATGCGGTGGACCCACATCGCGCTGCCCGCCACCGACATCGACGCGATGATCGACTGGTACACGCGCTTCACGCCGCTCGAACTGCTCGACCGCCGCGAAGATCCCGACGGCTACGGCGCCTGGCTCGGGCACCCCGACCAGTCCGACAAGCCGTTCATCCTCGTGCTGGTGAGCTTCTTCAGAGACCAGGACAAGGGCCAGCAGCCCATCATGGCGCCGTTCGCCCACATCGGCATCGAGGTCACCAGCCGCGCCGAGGTCGAGGCCATCGCCGCCCGCGGTGAAGCCGAGGGCTGCCTCGCCTGGCCGCCCACCGACATGCCCCCGCCCATCGGCTACATCTGCGCCCTGAAGGACCCCGAGGGCAACATGATCGAGTTCAGCTACGACCAGGGTGTGTACGCCAAGGCCCAAGAGGTGTGGGGC
>JBEICS010000249.1:0-4182 GCA_040383925.1 Acidimicrobiaceae bacterium
GATCGAGTACCGGGCGTGGCGCCGCACCTGGCGGCGCTGGTGGCATCTCGGCTCGATCACCAACGCCGTCGGCCTGCAGCGGTTCGTCGCCGAACTCGACGACGACCTCGCCCCCACGCTGCGCGATGTGTTGCGCCGCACCGTCGCCGGGCACGAACAGGGCGTCGTGGTGTCGGTCGACGAGATGACCTCGCTCGCCGACGATCTCCACCTGGTGCGCCTCGCCCTGTCGGTCGACGATCGAACAGGGACGGGCATCGTCGACGACATGGCCGACCCCGACCGGCCGAGCGGCCTGGTGCGCACCTGGGTGCGACCCGAACGCCGGTCCGTGCTGGCCGCCACGCCGAACACCGCGGTGCTGCTGCGCCGCGACGACGGCCTCGTGGTGCTGCACGGGGTGCACGGTCATGCCCATGCCCACGAGCACGACCGCGACGCCACCGACCCCGGCATCGCCGAGGTGATCGCCGACATCGTCGCCGCCGACCTGCGCGACGACCCCGTGGTGCTCACCGACCGGGCGGGCACACAGCATCACCTCACCGCAGCCGAGGCACGACCGCTCGCCTGGCTCGTGCCCCATTCGTTGCGCTGGCACCTCCACGACGTACCCCTCGCCGCGGTGTGGGCGCAGTGGTTCGCTGGCTGGTCCGACGCCATGACCACGGCCGGCCGCTTGGGCGTCGACCTCACCGTCACCAGCCAACACCCGCTGGTGTGAACGGCGCCGCGCCGGGTGCCCCGACACCCTGGCCCGACACACTGAACAGTCACCCGGAATCACCCGCGATGACCTGGCATCGGCCCCGGTGTGTCCGGACGGTCAGTTCCGTGTTCGATGCGAGGAATGACCAGATCCGCGACGCGTTGATGTCGCTGTACGGCCTGGTGGCCGCTGTGGTCCGCGACGACCAGGAAGGTGTCGACCTCCTGCTGCGCGACCTGCGCGAGTCGTTCGACAACCTGCACGAGCTGCTCACCACCATCGCCTTCGTCACCCTCGACCGGCTCGACGCCACGATCGACGACAGCGGACGACTCGACGAGCACGACGGCCGCAACCTGGCCTCCGACCTGCTCACACTCGCCCGCCACTACGACCTCGCCGGCCCCGGTGCGGTGGAAGCAGCGGCGTGGCGGCTCGATGCCGTCCGGCGGCGCAACCACAGCCAGATGGTCACCGAGATCGACGATGCCCGCGCGCTCTCCACCGACGACGACCTGTTGGCCGGTGCCGTGGCGCTGCTGACCGCCACGGTGAGCCTGTGGGCCCGGCGGACCGGTCAGTCGCCTCGCCGGGCAGCAGCCGACCTGTGTCTGCTGGCGTCGCTCGAATCCGTCGCCTGACGAAACTTTTTCGTGCGCATCCGGCCCCTCGCCGGACAGTTCTCCTTCGTCACCTGAACGACGCCGACCCGGCGCCAGACCACGGAGGGATCACCATGACGACCGGACGCTCGCTCGACGAACTGATCGAACACACGCCCGACATGCCCTGGCTCAGCCGGGCCGCCTGCGGTGAACTCGACCTCGACCAGCTCGACCTCTTCTTCGTCGAGGCCGGCCGCACCATTTCGTCGGCGACGGTGAGCCTGTGCCAGCAGTGCCCGGTGCGGCGCGAGTGCCTCGACCACGCCTACCAGCACGAGATCGTGAGCGGCTACTTCGGTGGCATGTCGCCCGGTCGTCGGCGGGTGCTGAGCCACAGCCAGGCGGTGGCGGAGATCGAGCGCGAGACGACGCTCAGGTCAGCACACCGAGGCGCAGCGCGCGGCTGACCGCGTGCGTCCGGTCACGAGCATGGAGTTTGTCCTGTACCCGACTCAGGTGAGTCTTCACGGTCTCGGCCGTGATGCCGAGCTGGTCGGCGATCTCGCCGTTGGTCATCCCCTCGGCCGCGCAGTTCAGCACCGCGATCTCGCGCTTGCTGAGCGGACGGAGGCTGCGCAGCTCGCCTGCCGCCTGCCGGGTCTGCAACAGCGCCGTGAGGGCTCGCGGGTGCATGTGCCGCTCGCCCTGAGCGACCGCACGCACCGCTTTGCCGAGTGCATCGACCGAACAGGTCTTCGGCACCACGCCCAGGCACCCGTGCTCGACGGAGGCGTCGACCACCGTGGGCGACAGGTCGGACGTGAGTACCAGCACGGCGGCCTGCGGGTACGCGCCGATGAGCGTGGCCACCTCGCCAAAGGCACTGCCGCGCCCACCCATCGTGGCCTCGAGCACGACCACATCGGGTCGGTGCTGCTCGTAGGCGCGCAGCAGTCGCCGCGGATCGTCGACGGTGGCGACCACGTCGAAGCCCAATGCCGTCAGGTACACCATGGCGCCACGCACCGCGACGACCTGGTCGTCGGCGAGCAGCAGCCGCAGGGGGGCGTCGCCGTCTGCCACGTCGGCGAGTATATGAGAGCCGACTCCGGTCAGTGTCGGCAACGACATGAGGGTACGGTGTGGTCATGACGGCGAACGTCTATCTCGGCAGACAGCCGATCCTCGATCGGCGCGGGCGCACGTACGCGTTCGAACTGCTCTACCGCGACGGCACCGAGAACTCGGCCTTCTTCTCCAATCCCGACGACGCCACGCGCCGCGTCATCGAGGCCGCGATGCTCGAATGGGGCTTCGACCGGCTCATCGGCGACCGGCTCGGGTTCATCAACGCTGCTGGCGGACTGCTGCACACCGGTCTGCTGTCGATCCTGCCGGTCGGCCGCACCATCGTCGAAGTGCTCGAGGGTGTACTGCTCGACGAGGCCATGGTGCAGGTCATCCGCGACGCCTACGACACTGGCTTGCGCTTCGCCCTCGACGACGTCGTCGACCTCGATCGGCCCGGACTCGCCGAGGTGGCACCGCTCATCGACGTGGTGAAACTCGACGTGCTGGCCATTCCTCCCGCCGACCTTCCCGCCACGGTCGAACGCTCGCGCCAGATGTTCCCGAAGGCGCTGCTGTTGGCCGAGAAGGTGGAAGACCCCGCCAAGTACGCCGACTGCATGTTCCTCGGCTTCGACCTGTTCCAGGGATACTTCTTCGCCAAGCCGGAGACCCTCGAACGGTCGGGCAAACCGAACAACGTGTCCACCGCCATCTTGCTGCTGGCCGAGGTGAGCCGGCCCGATGTCGACATCGACCGGATCGAGGGCCTGATCTCGGCCGACCCGAGCCTGGCGTACTCGATCCTGCGACTGGTGAACTCGAGTTCGTTCGGGCTGAACGTGCGCGTGCAGTCGATCCGTCACGCCATCGTGATGGTGGGGTTCGTGCAGGTCCGCCAGCTGGCCGTGCTGCTCACCATGGCGAAGAACAGTCGGGCCATCAGCGACGAGATCATCGTCCTGGCGGCGGTGCGGGCCCAGATGGCCGCTCAGCTCGCCGGCACCAGCGGGCACGGCCCCGGAGCGTTCACCACCGGGCTGCTGTCGGTCATCGACACCGTCTTCGGCGCGCCGATGGACGAACTGCTCACCGGCCTGCCACTGCCCGCCGACGTGCGCGACGCCCTGCTCGAGGGCAGCGGCCCGCTCGGTGCGCTGATGGACATCGTGTACGCCTTCGAGCGCGCCGACATGGACGTGCTCGAACAGTTGCGCCCCGGCGAGGCCGACGCGATCCGCGAGTTCTATGCGAAGAGCGTGGCGTGGGCCGAGAACGTGCGCAACGAGATGCTCAACAACTGAGCCGGCACGAACCGCCGCCACCGTCACCGATGGCGAACCGGGTCACTGCATCACGAACTCGACGAAGTACAGGTCGTAGATGACCTCTTCGTACTCGTCGGCCAGACGCTCGGTGAGCAGCTTCTTGGCCTCGTCGCGACCTTCGGGGGTCGACAGCACCGACATCGAACTACCCGACAGCGTCGACACGATGATGTCCTTGGCGGGCGCTGTCTGCAGCGGCTCCTCGGCGGTGAGCAGCACATCGGGGCACAGGTTCAGCGACACAGCGACGCTGAGGTAGTGACCGTCGGCGAGGTTGAGGTTCATCTTCGGCAGGTCGACCACGTTGGGCTCGACGTCGGTGGAGTCGGTGCCCTCCTTGCAGCCCTCGAGCTGCACGATGGTGGTGGTCGTGACCACACCCTCGGCCGCTGCGCCGCCACCGCCGAGCTTGTACCCGGCGCCGGCCAGGCCGACGCACAGCAGCACGAGCACGATGAGCTTCTTCTTCGAC
>JBEICS010000250.1:0-4172 GCA_040383925.1 Acidimicrobiaceae bacterium
CGGTCGAGCAGGTCACGAAGGCCAAGCACATGCTGCTGCGGCGGATGAAGTCGATCGGGGTCGACCTGCACGACCTGTACATGTGCCACGTGGTGGCCATGCCCGATGTGGGCGTGGTGCCCGCCGAAGGCCTCGGCCCCGATGCGCCACGCGAGATCCTGTGGGGCGCCGACGATCTCACCGACCCGGCAGCCGCCATCGCCCGCGTGCAGCGCGAGCACCCGCCCGTGCCGATGGAGCGCTTCACCCGCTTCCTGCGCGCGCTGCGGCCCGACATCGCGCTCGAGGGCGCCGAGACGGCGATGATGCCGGTCGCCACTCGCCGTATCGACGCCGAGACCGCTGCCCGACTGGCCGCGCTGTATCCACTCGACCTCACTGGGCGGGTGCTCGTCACCGGCGGCGCCGGGTCGGGCAAGACCTGGCTGGTGGTCGAGTGGGCCCGCCGGGCTGCGGCACGCGGCGAGCGCACCCTGGTGCTCACGTTCAACCGGCCGCTCGCCGACCATCTCGAGCGGGCACTCGAGGGCGTGGGAGTCACGGTGCACACCTACCACGACCTCATCCGCCAACTGCTCGAACCGTACGGGTTCACCATCCCCGACGACGCCATGCGGGCCTACTGGGAGACGGTGCCCACCGAGGCGCTCGTCGCCCATTCGGCGAAGGTGGGCACACCGTTCGACACGGTGATCATCGACGAGGGCCAGGACATGCGGCCGCACTGGCTGGCGTCGATCGAGCAGCTCATCGACCCGGCGGGCCCGGCCCGGCTGCTGATGGCGGCCGATCCGGCGCAGGCCATCTACGTCGACCCGTGGGTGGCGCCGACGGTGGCGGTGACGATGCCGCTGGAGGCGAACCTGCGCAGTGCCCGCACGGTGGCCGAGGTGGTGCGCCACCTCGGTGGGCCGCCGCCGCTGCCCGGCCTGGTCGGCCAGATGCCAGTTCGTCACTACCGCGCCGGCGGCATCAAGGAGGTGCGCAAGCGGGTGCGCGCCGCGATCGACGAGTGGACCGGGCAGCACGGGGTGCCGCTCAGCCAGATCGCCGTGCTGACGTTGCGCACCGAGGTGCGCGACCAGTTGCTCGACGCCACTGCCGAGGCCGACTCGGGACGGGGCCCGCTTCCGCTGGCCCGGTGGGAGCAGCGCGACGAGGATGCGGCTCTGTGCGAGACGGTGCACCGTGGCAAGGGCCTCGAACGGGCAGCGGTGGTGCTCATCGACATCACCGATGCACCTGAGCCACAACTGGTGTACATCGGGGCCAGTCGGGCCATGTGGTCGCTCACGCTGGTGGGCACCGACCGACTGGCCGAGGTGGCCGGCGTGCCGGCGCAACCCCGCGGCTGACCAGCCCGGCGACGAGGGTCGATCGGCCGACCGGCCGACCCCTTGGTCACGCGACGGTGCGACCCCACAGCGCCTTGTGCAACAGCGCCGAGAGTTGGCCGAGTTCGGCCTCGGTGAGGCCGGCCCACTGCTGATGGTGCACCGCCTTGATGCGGTCGGTGAGTCGGAGGAACACGCGGTGCCCGGCTTCCGTCGGGCGCACGATCACCTTGCGCCGGTCGCGCTGGTCGGCGAGCCGCTCGACCAGGTCGAGGCGGACGAGCTTGTCGACCAGGCGGGTGGCATCGGCGGCGCGGGTGACCAGCCCGTCGACGATGTCGCCCATCGTCAGGCCGTCGACCTCGTCGCTGAGGCACAGCACCCAGAGAATGCGGTAATGACCCTCGGTGAGGTGTTCGGTGCGACAGATCGCCTCGATGTCGGCGCCGTGCGCACCGGCCAGCAGGGCGAGCCGGATGTAGGCGTCGCGGTGGAGGCGCTCGATGGGCTGCTCGGCGCGTGACCGGCTACGGGCCATCTCAGCCCCGCCGCAGGATCGCGGCTAGTGCCCGGCCGAGTTCGTCGACCGGACGATCGCCGGCTCCCATGCTGCGCCACCCCACGTAGCGATCGGGTCGCGCCAGCACGGCGCCGGTGGCGGTGAACTCGCGGCGGCGCAGCCAACTGCAGCGTGGGTCGAGCCAGTCGCCGCGGTGGAGGCCGATGCGAACCGCGTCGATCGGTACGCCGAGCGCAGCACCGGCCTCGAGCGCTGCGTCGCACCAGGCCTGTCCCTCTTCGCCCGCGATGAGCAGGAACCGACCGGGGCGCACCAGGTCGAGGGTCGACACCTGTGTGCCGTCGATGCCGTCGACCCAGGCGTGGGGCAACGGATGGCCTGGCCGCGTGCTCGGCTGGTAGATGCGGATGGGGTCCGGGTTGGGTGCCGCTGCCGTGCCGTCGGGCACCACGGTCGGCGATGCGTAGACCGCTCCGTACTCGACGTTCTGCTCCTGGAACTCCATCGAGTGGGCGGCCAGGGTCTCGGCCACATGGCGACGCCAGGCGTCGTCGGCCGGGTCGTCGCTCCAGGTCCGGGCGAGCCGCGCCCACCGTTCATCTGGTGTGGCGGCGGGGTCGTACACACCGAGTTCCTGGCCGGTGACGGTCCACTGCGCCCCGTTCTCGAGCGCTCGCTGCACGTTGCGTTCCACGGCCGGGCGGCGCTCGGACTCGTAGGTGTCGAGCAGATACGCGTCGGCCTCGCCGCGCAGTACCGCGGCCACCTTCCAGCAGAAGTTGTGCACGTCGTGCATGGCGCTGGTGAGGCCGAGGCCGCCCGTGGGTGGGTGGCGGTGCGCCGCGTCGCCGAACAGGAAGATCCGGCCGTGGGTGAAGCGGTCGGCGACGACGCCGTCGAGGGCCCACCGCGACACCAGGTGGACGGTGACCGGGTGGTCGCCGATGCCCAGGGCGGCGCGCATGTCGGCCTCGGCGCGGGCATCGTCGATGTCCTGCACGTCGTCGTGGCGGTACGAGAAGTGCACCACCCACTCCTCGGAGTCGGGGCCCCAGCGCGTGGGGCCCATCGGTGCCATCACCACCATGGCGCCGAGTTGTGGCATGAAGACCCAGCGGAGCAGGACGTCGGGGTCGGTCGCCCACGGCGACAGGTCGGCCGAGATGTGCAGCGACACCTGGCTGGCGAGTCGCTTCAACCCCACCATCTGCACGCCCAGCGCGCGGCCGATGGTGCGGCCGCCGTCGCACGCCATCAGGTACCGGGCACGCACCGTGTACCGGGTGTCGGTGTCGTGGTCGTGGACGACAGCGGTGACGCCGTCGTCGTCCTGCGCGAACTCGGTGACCTCGTGGTGGAAGCGCACCCGCCCGGGGGCGAGCGCCTCCGCTCCGTCGCGCAGGATGGGCTCGAGGCGGATCTGGGGCAGGTTGGTGGTGAGACGGGGGCTCGCGGCCACCCAGTCGGCGTTCGCGCCTCCGCCTCCCCAGCACTCGATCTTGCCGAGGAGCCGGCCGGCGAGAGGGTGACCCGAGAACCCGGCGTAGACACCCGACGCGGCGAACTGCTCGGGCGGCGTACCGGCGGCATAGACGGCTTCGGCGACACCGCAGTCGGCGAGGATCTCCATCGCCCGCTGGTTGAGGATGTGCGCCTTCGGGAGGATCGACGTGGTCGGCAGCGAGCTGACGAGGAGCGAGTCGACGCCGAGGCGGCTCAGCAGCATCGAGGCGGTGAGGCCGGCGCCACCTCCACCCACGATGAGGACATCGACCTCGAGATCAGGTGCTGCTGACACGGTGATGCACTCCTCCGCCCGCCTCCGGGCACGTGTCTCTGTTGCAACAAACATATTCCACCCGTCGAACCGGTCACACCACCGGGCGCGTCGTGCGTTGGTTCAGTACCAGCCCGAACGAAAGGACCGCGATGGACGCCCTCCCCGACCCGCTCCACGAGATCGATGCCGACTTGGCAGCGCACTACGAGTGGGCCACCAGAATCGAACCGCGCTTGCGCCGGTTCGCCCGGGTGGCCCGCGACCTCGGCCTCGACGTGCCGGCCGACTGGGTCGACCACAGCGCTCCCGACGTGGTGCGCCTCGGCGCGCTGAGCGCCGCACAGTTCGATCGACTGCTGTGCCTGTTCGAAGACCTCGCCGAGGGCCGGCCCGTGAACGTGGTCATCACCCGCGGCGGGCCGAACCTGTTCGACCCGATCGCGCCACAGGGTCCGGTTCAGCCGGCCGTCCCGTCGAGCGTGCACATGGTGGTACCGCAATGACGATGCTCGGCGTGGGCACGCTCAGCTTCGACGAC
>JBEICS010000251.1:0-4172 GCA_040383925.1 Acidimicrobiaceae bacterium
AGACATCGCCGACCTCGTCATCGTGGGTGAGAACGACCTCACCGCGTATCTGCTGGCCGAGGCCGAGGAGGCCGGCATCGAGATCCTCGACGACGTCGATGTGGTGAATGTGGTCGATGCGCACCTGGCCTATTTCGAGGCAATCGGCGCCGTCGGCCCCAAAGCCCTCGACCTGTAGAGCTGCCCACTGCCGGCGTCGCCCGGGCCACCGCGATGAGCGGGTTGCGCACTGGCTGCGCATGTTGCTCATCGCACCGGGCCTGCCGGCGGGGCCCGGGGGCCCGGGGTCAGATCATCATGTTGAGGCTGTCGAGGCAGCGGCCGGCCAACTCGGTGTCGCCCTCGAGGGTGACCCACTCGCGCAACTCGGAACCGGGTCGGCGGCCGAGGGCGAGGCAGGCGAACGTGTCGCTGTCCATGCTGAGCGTGGCGACGGGCGCCTTGGTGGGCGTGTCGACCTGTGTGGCCCGACCCTCGCGCACCTCGTAGGTGAGGGTGCGCTCGATCGGGCCGGTGAGCACGAAGCGCACGGCGTCGCCCTCGGGGGTGCCGGCCCGCTTGCCCACCACGATGGGCAGGGTGCGGATGAGGCGGTCGATGGTGTGTGCCGCGCTGGCCGAACCCGAGTTGCCGGGAATGCCCAGGGCGTGGCGCATGTCTTGCTCGTGGGCCCAGCAGTCGAGCACGCGGATGTGGAGGAAGTCGCCGCGGGTGCCCGGCCCGGTGGGGGTCATTGCCGGTACGGCGAAGTAGTCGTCGTCGGCCGAGCGCAGGGTGGCGAGGCGCACGGCGGCGATGTCGTTCCACTCGGCCAGCACCTCGGCGCCGGGCAGCGCACGGCGGACATCGACCTCGTGCTCGTTGGCTTCACCGATGGGGTTACGGGTGTGGTCGAGTTCGGTGGTGCGGTGCTCGGTGGAGGGAAGCCCCTGCAAGGCGCGCTCGGTGCCGATGAGGTGCGACAGGTTGTCCTGCACCGTCCACCGCGGTAGCACCGTGAGGGTCTTCCACTGCGCTTCGGTGAGCCCGGCGCACAGTTCGCTCAGCGAGTGCCAGATCTGTTCGAGCTTGTCGATGGTGTCGGTGGGAATGGCCATGCGCGTGACCGTAGCGAAGCGGCGAACCATGCATCGCACCGGCCCCGCCCGGTAACGTCGACTTCCATGGAACGGCCGTCACGCTTCGAACACACCCGCTTCCTCGGCGACAAGCGCACCCAGTTGGTGTACGACCTCGACACCTGGACCGATGCGGCGGTGATCGACGAGATCGTCGAGGCCGAGGTGGGGTTGTGCTTCGGGCCCGACACGTTGGCCGAGGCTCGCAACCGCGGCTACACGTTGGCCACGCCGGGGGCCAAGCGGCGCCATCGCATGCCGCGGGCCTGACCACTCGGTGAACGGCGCTTTCACCTCGGGTGGGCTGCAGTTGGCCCGGTACCTGGCGGTGCCGGCCGGCCGCAACGACGGGCTGCCCGGGGTGATCCTCTGTCACGGGTTCCCGATCGGCCCGCTCGACGCGCGTCAGAGCGGGCTCACCTTTCCGGAGTTGATCGACCGCATCGCCAATGAACAGCGGTGGGCGGCGATGACGTTCAACTTCCGTGGCTGCGGCACCAGTGAGGGCGACTTCTCACTGCAGGGTTGGGTCGACGACCTGCGTGCAGCGATCGAGCACCTCATCGCCGAGGCTGCGCCCACGGGCGTGTGGTTGGTGGGTACGAACACGGGCGGTGCGCTGACGGTGTGCGCGGCGGCCGACGACCCGCGCATCCGCGGGCTGGCACTGCTGGGGCCGCGTGCCGACTTCGACGACTGGGCGGGCCAACCGCGCCGCTTCCTCGAGCACGCTCGCGAGATCGGTGCAGTGCGCACGCCCGGGTTCCCCCGTCAGTTCGACGAATGGTCGCGCGAGTTCCGTCGGTTCCGCCCGCTCGATGCGGCGCGCCGGTTCGCGCCGCGGCCGATGCTGGTGATGCACGGCGCCGACGACGAGAGCGTGCCACCCTCCGATTCGCGCCGCATGGCCGATGCGCACGGCAGCGCCGAACTGCGCGTGTTCGACGGGGCCGGCCACCGACTGCGTCTCGACCCGCGTGCCATCGCCGTGTTGTTGGGGTGGCTCGACCGCCAGAAGTCGCTGATGCGCTGACGGGCCGCGGCTGCGTCAGTCGGCCCAGGCTCAGTCGGCCCAGGTTCAGTCGGCCCAGGTTCAGTCGGCGCGGTCGTAGCCGTCGAGGTGGGTGCTGTGCCAGTGCCAGGCGCTGGCGATGATGTCGTCGAGCGTGCGGGTGGCCCGCCAGCCGAGCGTGGCCTCGATGAGCGCCGGGTCGGCGTAGGTGGACACCGCGTCGCCGGCGCGACGGTCGACGAGCTCGTACGGCACGGCCTGCCCACTGATGCGCTCGGTGGTGCGGATGACATCGAGCACGCTGCTGCCCACGCCGGTGCCCACATTGAGCGAGATCGTGTCGCCACCATCGGCGAGATACGTGAGGGCCCTGATGTGCGCGTCGGCCAGGTCGTCGACGTGGATGTAGTCGCGGATGCAGGTGCCGTCGGGCGTGGGGTAGTCGGCGCCGAACACCTGCACGGGTGGGCGCTGGCCGAGCGTGGCCTTCATCACCACCGGCACGAGGTTGATCGAGTAGCGCCAGTCTTCGCCGATGAGTGCGTCGGTGCTGGCGCCGGCAGCGTTGAAGTAGCGCAGGCTCACCGAGCGCAGGCCGTGGGTGACGCCGTACCAGCCGAGGATCTTCTCGACCATCGCCTTCGACTCGGCGTAGACGCTCTCGGGATTGATGGGGGCGTCTTCGGTGACGGGCACGACGGCAGGGGTGCCGTTGACCGAGCAGCTCGACGAGAACACGATCTGCTTCACGTCGGCGGCGATGAGGGCCTCGATGAGGTCGACCGAGCCGGCCACGTTGTTGCGCCAGTACTTGTCGGGGTGCTGCATCGACTCGCCGACGCTCTTGTACGCGGCGAAGTGCA
Organism: Acidimicrobiaceae bacterium; assembly: GCA_040383925.1. Classification (GTDB taxonomy): domain Bacteria; phylum Actinomycetota; class Acidimicrobiia; order Acidimicrobiales; family Ilumatobacteraceae; genus VFMC01. Next base: position 2,994 of record JBEICS010000251.1, read on the forward strand.
CCACCTGGGTGACACCGCGCTCGCGGCACACCTGCTGCACCAGGTCGCCGTCGCGGATGTCGCCCACGACGAGGTCGGCGCCCAGCAATGCGGCTCGGTGGCCGAGCTCCATGGAGTCGAGCACGACGAGGGGTCGACCCTGTTCGCGCAGCATGCGCACGGTGTGCGAACCGATGTAGCCGGCACCGCCGGTGACGAGGATGGTCATGGGTCGATCAGGTTCCAGGGGAGATGGGCCGACACGTCGTCGGCGCTGAGGTGGAGTAGGGCCGATCGTTCGGCCGTTGCGTAGACAGTCCCGAGTTCGTCGAGCGCGAGCCAGGTGACCGTGCGGCTGTCGGGAGCGATGAGCAGTACCTCGTCGACGCCGTGGCGGGCGTAGAACGGCAGTTTGGCGATCGTCTCATCGTTCGGCGAGAGCACCTCGATCACCAATCGGGCGGTGGGAACGAATGCCTCGGTGGGGAGTGTGTCGACGTAGCCGGCATCGGGAATGCGGTAGTCGGTGGGTGTGCCGACGTTGAACTCGCCGAGCGGCACCAGGCCCTGCGCCTCGGCTGGCTGGTCGAGCAGGCGCTCGGCGTGGCGGAGCAGGAAACTGTGCCGTGGATGGGGTGCTGCGTTCACGTGGTACCGCCCGTCCCAGATCTCGTCGAATCGGTCGAGGCCGAGGCGGTGCCGTTCGGCGATCTGGTCGGGGGTGGCGACCACGGACATGTGACTGATGCTACCGAAGGGGTGTGGAGCCGTTCGGCGGCCGTTCGGCCCGCGGGTTCAGCCGATCGACTCGTGGTCGCGGAAGAAGGCGATCATGCGGGCGAGGCCGTCGCGCAGCGGCACGGTGGGTTGCCAGCCGTAGGTGGAGTTGACGAGCGTGATGTCGGGCTGGCGTTGCAACGGGTCACCTTCGCGTTCGGGCGGCAACGGGATGGACACGATCTCGCTGCTCGCTCCGGTGAGTTCGACCACCAGGTCGGCGAGTTCGCGCATCGTGAACTCGCCTGGGTTGCCCACGTTCACCGGGCCCGTGAGGTGGCCGTCGAGCACGGCCAGCAGGCCGCGCACCTCGTCGCTGACGTGTACGAAGCTGCGGGTCTGGGTGCCGTCGCCGTGCAGGGTGATGGGCTCGCCCTTCAGGGCCTGCACGATGAACGTGTTCACCACCCGGCCGTCGTCGGG
>JBEICS010000252.1:0-4131 GCA_040383925.1 Acidimicrobiaceae bacterium
CCTGGTTCCCCGACATCGTCGACCGGCGACTGAACGGCATGTTCATCGTGGCGCTGCTGGTGCTGGTGTTCTTCTGGGTGCTGGTGTGGAAGACGAAGTTCGGGTTCCGGTTGCGCGCCTCGGGCGGCAACCCTGGCGCAGCTCGAGTAACCGGTGTGAACCCCAAGCGCATGGTCACCGTGGCGATGCTCATGTCGGGTGCGCTCGCCGGCCTGGTGGGCATGCGCGCCCTCATGGGCGATGTGCACGCCTATCAGAACAACCTGGCCGAGCAGCAGGGGTTCAACGGCATCGCCGTGGCGCTGCTGGGCCGCAACCACCCGCTCGGCATCTTCTTCTCGGCCATGCTGTTCGGCTTCCTCGGCGAGGCCTCCGGCAAACTGCAACTGATCGACATCCCGAAAGAGATCGTCACGATCATGCAGGGCATCATCGTGCTGGCCGTGGTCATCATCAACGCCGCGGTGAAGCGCTGGGACGACCGCCGCATCCAACGCAAGGCGGCCGCGTTGCTCGAGGCGCAGCACGCCCAGGTGGCGGTGGCCGCGTGAGCGCACTGAAGGACCTGTTCGCCCGCTACCGAGCCGCGTCGCCGGCTACGCGCCTACTCATCGCCGGCCTCGGCCTCATGCTGGTGCTGTCGATCGCCCGCATCATCACCGGTGCCGACGACCTCACCAGTTCGGGCACCATCTCGTCCACCATGCGGGTGGCCACACCCATCCTGTTGGCCGGTCTGGCCGGCCTGTGGGCCGAGCGGGCAGGCATCGTCAACATCGGTATCGAGGGCATGATGATCCTCGGTTCGTGGCTCGGCGGATTCGGGGCCTGGCACTGGGGGTCGTGGGCCGGCATCGGCCTCGCTGTCGTGGGTGGCGCCATCGGTGGCCTCCTGCACGCCGTGGCCACGGTGCGGTTCAACGTCGACCACGTGGTGTCGGGCATCGCCATCAACATCCTCGCCGCCGGCATCACCGAGTACATGTCGATCATCTTCTTCAAGGGCCAGCAGGGCGGCGGCGAGAGCCAGTCGCCCACCGGCAAGGGCGGCTACGGCGAATTCGACATGCCGTTCCTGGCGGGCGGCCGCATCGGCTCGTGGCGCAGTCCCGACATCCTCGGCTGGCTCGAGCAGCGCCACAACATCCCGCTCATCCCCGACCTGGCGGGCCTGGTGCGCGGTGTCGTCAGCGATGTGTACCTGCCCACCCTGCTCGCCCTCGCCTTCGTGCCGCTCACCGCCTGGATGCTGTGGCGCACCCGTTGGGGTCTGCGCATGCGGTCGTCGGGCGAGTCGCCGCAGGCCGGCGAGAGTCTGGGCGTGAACATCGTCCGCATCCGTTATCAGGCGATGGCTGTCAGCGGTGCGCTCGCCGGGTTCGGCGGCGCCTATCTGTCGTGCGTGTTCACCAGCACCTACCGCCAGGGGCAGATCGCCGGGCGTGGCTACATCGGCCTCGCCACCACCATCTTCGGCAACTGGCGGCCGCTGGGCGTGCTGTCGGGCGCCAGCCTGTTCGGCTTCGCCGAGGCGCTGCGCTTCCGCGACGCGAAGAACGTGCCGGCGCTGTTCCTCGTCGCGGCCATCCTGGCTTCGTTCGTGATGATCGCTGCGGTGATGAACAAGCGGCCTGTCGGCGCCACGGTTGCTGCGACCGCCGTGGCCATCGCCGCCGTCGCCTTCGCCACCATCGAAGAGGTGCCGAACGACTGGCTCGCCGCCACGCCGTACATCGTCACCCTGCTCGTGCTGGCCGGTGCCAGCCAGCAGCTGCGGCCCCCGGCCCACGCCGGCCAGCCGTACCGCCCCGGCGACAGCCACTGACCCTCACCGGCAGCCGCCCACCGCCGCCCGCCCCTCACCGCCCACATGTGGCGTTTGTGAGCAAACCCCCACCACAACCCGGCCCAGCTCACAAACGCTGCACCACCGACCGCCAACCCGCCCACGTTTGTGAGCAAGCCCCCACCACAACCCGGCCCAGCTCACAAACGCCGGATGGCAGCAGGCAGCGGGCGGCGGACCGCCCTCAGCAGGCCGGCCTTCAGCGGGTGAGGTGGGCGACGGCCTGCACTTCGATGCCGCCGCGGGGCCGCTGGGTGAGGGTGACGGTGACCTCGTGCGGCTGGGCGGTGGCCATGATCTCGGCCGCGATCTCGGCGGTGAGCGCTTCGGCGAACACGGCCCGGTCGCGGAAACCCCACAGGTACAGCTTGAGGCTCTTCGACTCGACGCACCACTGCTGGGGCACGTACTCGATGACGACGTGCGAGATGTCGGGCTGGTTGGTGACCGGGCACATCGACTGCAGTTCGTCGGTGGTGAACCGCACCGTGGTGACGTGCTGCGGCGCCGGGAACACCTCGACGTGTTCGATGGCGTGACGGACCGTGTTGCCGAGGACGGTGAGTTCCATCGGGCCAGGATAGGCAGCGCCGGTGCCGCCACGGCAGCCGCCGCCTACGCTGGGGCCATGGGACGGGCACTCAGCGATGAGCAGATCGAGCAGTACCACCGCGACGGCTTCCTGGTGGTGCCCGACATGGCTGGGCCCGACGCCTGCCGCTCGCTGCGCGACGCCGCCGAGGCCATCGTCGATGCGTTCGAACCCGACGACCGCCGCACGGTGTTCACCACCGACGAGCAGGAGCGGGTGAGCGACCGCAACTTCCTCTCCTCGGGTGGCGGCATCTGGTGCTTCTTCGAGGAGGAGGCGTTCGACGAGGCCGGCGATCTGCGCCACGACAAGCGGCTCAGCATCAACAAGATCGGCCACGCGATGCACGACCTCGACCCGGTGTTCGAGGCGTTCACGTACACCTCCGACCTCGCCGCGGTGGCCACCGACCTCGGCCTCGCTCAGGCGCACGCGCTGCAGAGCATGTACCTGTTCAAGCAGCCGCTCATCGGTGGCGAGGTGGGCTGCCACCAGGACGCCACGTTCCTCTACACCGAGCCGCTCAGCGTGACCGGCTTCTGGTTCGCGCTCGAGGATGCCACCATCGACAACGGCTGCCTGTGGGCCGCACCGGGCGGGCACCGCACCAGCCTGCGCAAGGTGTTCAAGCGGGCCGGCGCCACCGACGACGACGGCACCGTGTTCGACGTGCTCGACCCGGCTCCGCTGCCCGAGCCTGCCGACCTTGTGCCGCTCGAGGTGCCCGCCGGCACCCTGGTGGTGCTGCACGGCCTGCTGCCGCACTGGAGCGATGTGAACCGCTCGCCACGTAGTCGCCACGCGTACTCGGTGCACTGCATCGACGCCACAGCCGAGTACCCCGAGTGGAACTGGCTGCAACGGCCGGCCCACCTGCCGCTGCGCACCCTGCAGCAGACGGGTGCCGCGGCATGACCACCTCACTCGCCACCGCTTTGTCCACCGACCTGCTGCGCCGGGCTCCGAAGGTGCTGCTGCACGACCACCTCGACGGTGGCCTGCGCCCCGCCACGGTGGTCGAACTGGCCGATGAGTTCGGCTACCGCAACCTGCCCACTCACGACGTTGCTGCACTGGCCACCTGGTTCAACCGTGGCGCCAAGCGCAACGACCTGGTGCTGTACCTCGAGACGTTCGCCCACACGGTGGGCGTCATGCAGCACCGCGACGCCATCGAGCGCGTGTCGTACGAGTGCGCCGTCGATCTGGCCGCCGACGGCGTGGTGTACGCCGAGGTGCGCATGGCCCCCGAACTGTGCACCGAGGCCGGCCTCACCCTCGACGAGGTGGTGCAGGCCATGCTCGACGGTTTCGCTCGTGGGCATGCCGAGACCGGCATCGTCGTCTACCTCATCTGCTCGGCGATGCGCACTGCCGCCCGCAGCCTCGAGATCGCCGAGCTGGCCGTGCGTTGGCGCGACCGCGGGGTCGTCGGCTTCGACATCGCCGGGGCCGAGGCCGGCTACCCGCCCACCCGGCACCTCGACGCCTTCCACTACGTGCAGCGCGAGAACTTCCACGCCACCATCCACGCGGGCGAGGCATTCGGCCTGCCCAGCATCTGGGAGGCGGTGCAGTTCTGCGGCGCCGAGCGCCTCGGCCATGGCGTGCGCATCGTCGACGACATCACCGGCCCAGAGGGCCACGAGCAACTCGGGCGCCTCGCTGCGTACGTGCGCGACCGGCGCATCCC
>JBEICS010000253.1:0-4059 GCA_040383925.1 Acidimicrobiaceae bacterium
CTCCTCCTGCTCGCCTGAGCTCCGGCCACGGGCGCCAACCGCCGGGGTCACCGTCGGGCCTTTCGCTCATGGCTAGCCTGCGCCGCATGGACCCCCAGATCGCCAAGCTCCGCCGCCTCAACATCGGGGCGGGGTGTCTGCACCTGGTGTCGTTCGTCGCCATCTTGCTGCTGGCCAACGACGCCAAGCTGCCCGTCCGCGCCACCTACCTCACCGAGGCCCCCGGCACCGGCAACTTCTCCGAGCCGATCCACCTGTTCGACCTGCGCATCGGTGTGATGGTGGCAGCGTTCATGGCGCTGTCGGCGTTCTTCCACTTCTTCGTCAGTTCGCCGGCCATCTTCCCGAAGTACGCCGCCGGCCTGGGCAGGCACATCAACATCTACCGCTGGATCGAGTACTCGCTGTCGTCGTCGATCATGATCGTCGTCATCCTGCAGCTGAACGGTGTGGCCGACTACATCGCCCTGCTGGCCGTGTTCGGTGTGAACGTGTCGATGATCCTGTTCGGCTGGCTGCAGGAGCGCTACGTCACCCCGGGCAGCGGCGACATGCTGCCGTTCTGGTTCGGGTGCATCGCCGGCGCCGTGCCGTGGGTGGCGGTCGCCATCAACGTCGCCTCGCCGAAGGGACCGGCCGACACGGTGGTGCCCGGCTTCGTGTACGGCATCGTCATCTCGCTGTTCATCCTGTTCAACTGCTTCGCCATCGTGCAGTGGAAGCAGTACCGGGCGAAGGGCAAGTGGGCCGACTACCTGCACGGCGAGCGCATCTACATCGTGCTCAGCTTCGTGGCGAAGTCGCTGCTGGCCTGGCAGGTGTTCGCCGGCGCACTCGCCTCGAACTGAGCCGCCCCTCGAACGGTGCTGCGGCTCAGCGCGGCGAGCGGCCCGGCCGTTTGCGGTTGGCGGCTGCTTCGATCTCGTCGAGGCGCACACGCAGGAGCCGCCGCACGATCTGCTTGGTGAGCCGTTTGTCGAGCGGCACTCGCAGCGTGCCCCGCTCGGCCTCGACCCAGTCGGGCAGGCCGGTCACGTGCTCGAGCACCGAGCCACTCATCGGGAAGTACGACCAGTGCTCCTTGAACGCATCGAACGCGGCCACCCCCTTGCCCTGCACGGCGATGCACGGCATGGCGTACTTGATGGTCTCTTCCCCGGCGGGCAGCACCTCGTGGAGCAGCGCCCGGATGTGACGCAGCGGCGCCTGGTGCCGCTCGCTCAACTGTTCGATGTGTCGGTCGATCCGTTCGTCGTACTGCATCGCCCCTCCCGCGCCCATCTTCGCGTCCCACCCGAATTCACCACGACCTCGCCACGCTTGCCGTGTACGTTCGCCCGATGCCCCTGATCCCGATCGATCTCAGTCACGACATCGACGACGGGATGCTCACCTATCCCGGTCTCCCCGTCCCACACGTGTTCGAGCACCTGTCGCGAGCCGACGCGGAGCAGATCTACGGAGCAGGAGTGACGTTCCAGATCGGGATGATCACGATGTGCACCAACACGGGCACCTACCTCGACACCCCGTTCCATCGCTTCCCCGACGGACACGACCTCGTCGGCCTGCCCCTCGAACGGGTCTCGAACGTGCCGGCCATCTGCATCGACTGCACCGGTATGCCCTCGATCGGTCCCGAGGTTCTCGACGGGCACGTGCTGAGCGGCGCAGCGGTGTTGTTCCGCACCGACCACAGCCGCCACTTCGGCACCGCCCGCTACTTCGACACCCACCCCTATCTGCTGCCTGCCACAGCCCAGGCTCTCGTCGACGCCGAGGTCGCGCTCGCCGGTATCGACTCGCTCAACATCGACGCCACGCACAGCCCCGACGGCGACGGCCGACCGGTGCACACCACCCTGCTGCGCGCCGGCATCCCGATCGTCGAGCACCTCACACGCCTGGCCGAACTCCCGCACCGCGGCTTCCGATTCACTGCCGTGCCGCCGAAGGTGCACGGGTTGGGAACGTTCACCGTGCGCGCCCACGCGTGGGTCGAGCGCGACTGAGGTCTTCCCTCATCCCAGCCTCGTCGCCAAGGTGTGGCTACCTCTGGCCGGCGTCGCCTCAGGCTCCTGCCCGCTGTTCGAGCACGGCAAGGTCGCGGCGGGCATAGCGCAGGTGTTCGAACGACTCCTCCAACACCACGTACACGCACTCGCTTGCCGGCACCTCACCGTTCTCGAGCACCTCCACCTCCGCGGGCAGTGCACTCATGTCGAGCTTCTCGAACGACGCCCGCACTCGCGCTGCGAGGTGCTGCCAGGCACTCAGCACCTCTGCCGTGGTGGGTGACGCGGTCAGGTCGAGCCCTGGCCACGGGAATCCACGCGAACCCGTGTTGGGCAGACCGATCGGCGAGAACTCGGTGGCGCCGAGCAGCGGCAACACGAACCACTTTTCGATCGCGAACAGCAGGTGGCGGATCGTGTCGCGCATCGACCACTCGCCATTCACCGACTCGGTGAAGCCCGCATCACCCAGCCGCTCCGCCCGCCCGCAGTTGATGGCCCACTCGGCCACGATCCGGTCCCACGCCTGCAGCGCACCCTCGGCATCGAAGGGCCGCAGCATCGTGCGCAGCGGGTACCAGGCGTCGTGGGTGTTCACGAAGTCGGTCACGTCGACACCGTTCACCACCAGTCGCTCGACGAGGCCGTCGATGTCGACATCGGTGAGTTGCGCGTGAAACACCTTCACCCCGGTGAGGTCGGCGTCGCGGAACAGCGCCCGCCGCAGGTCGACCCCCCAGAACACCGCATCGCTCAGGTCTTCGCCCTCGAACTCACGCGGCTCGTGCTGCTGTTCCTCGCTCATCCGACCATCATGGCCGACCCACCGCCCGACCCGCGAGGGCCCATTCGCTGCGCGGCCGCCGGTCACCCCAGGAGACGTACCTCGAAGGGGTAGTCGTTCATGATCTCGACCCCGGTGTCAGTGATGAGCAACTGGTCCTCGAGCTTCACACCCTGGCCACTCACGGCCGAGCCGATGTAACTCTCGACGCAGAACACCATGCCCGGCTCGAACACATCGTCGAGTGGATACTCGACACCCGGAGTGTGGAAGGGCAGGTTCGGGAACTCGCCGATCATGCCCAGGCCGTGGCCGACGCAGTAGTAGCGGCTGGCCTGGTGTTCGTCGGGGATGCGCCACGCCTTGCGTGCCACCTCTTCGAACGACACCCCCGGGCCGATGAGGGCGACATTGTGCCGCAGTTGCTCGTACGCCCTGCCGTAGAGCGTGCGCTGCTCGGGTGTGGCCGGCACGTCGCCAGCGAGGAAGGTGCGCGAGAAGTCGGCCGAGTAGCTCTCATAGGCACACGCGTCGGTATCGATGCACACCAGATCGCCCGCCTCGATCACCCTCGTGCCGCACTCCTGGAAGTAGGGGAAGGTGTTCGGTCCGCTCTCGAGCAGACGGGTCGCTACGAACTCGCCGTGCCTCGCAGCCAGGCCACCGACGAAGCGACTCCACACCTCGATCTCCGTCATGCCGGGCTGCAACGCCTCCTCCATCGATCGGACCGCCTCGACGGTGCGCCGAACGGCCTCACGCATGTAGACGATCTCGAGCGGCAGCTTCACCCGACGGGCGCGGCTCAGCAGCTGGTCGGCGTCGGTGACGGTGAAGCCAGCGGTGCGCAACGCATCGACTGCAGCGAACGGAAACCCGTCGACGGCCAACCGGCCGGGATCGCCGAGTCGGTCGCGAACGAGGTCGGCGATCTCGTTCGCCATCGCCGCGCACTCGCCATCCACGAAGCCGTTGGTGCTCACATGGTTCAGGCCGTGGGCGATGCGGATGTGGTCGATGGTGGGCAGATGCTGTGCGAGGTGCTCGCCGCCGACGTAGTCGAACAAGGTGACCGGACCCTCGGCGAACACCAGCAGATACCGCGCCGGGATGCACAGATTGAACACGGTCATGTTCGTGGCACCCGTGATGTACAGCACGTTGAGCGGATCGCGCACCAGCATGACGGGCACGTCCTGCTCGATCATGAACCGTCTGGTGTTCGCCAGCCGCTGCAGGTAGAGCTGCTCCTTGGTCTGC
>JBEICS010000254.1:0-4039 GCA_040383925.1 Acidimicrobiaceae bacterium
CGGCGGTGGCTTCGCCCGCAGTGTGGGCGTGTGGTGCGACGCAGCCGTCGACTTCACGGCGCTCACACGACCCGACCTCACACGACCCGAGCTGGGCGCCGGCCGACTGCGGCGCGATCTGCCGATGGTGCGCATGGCCGAGTGGCTGAACGACCCGGCGCCGTACGGCGGGCCGCCCGTGCGCGCCCTCGTGGCCGTCGGGGTGAACGCCGTGGTGTCGGTGCCCAATGCCGCCGGTGTGGTGCGCGGCCTGCAGCGCGACGACCTGTTCACGGTCGTGCACGAGCAGTTCCTCACCGACACCGCGCGCTACGCCGACATCGTGCTGCCTGCCACCACCCACATCGAAGCCCTCGACGTGGTCACCTCGTGGGGTCATCTGCAGATCGGGTGGAACGAGGCCGCCATCGCACCGGTCGGCGAGGCCGTCAGCAACAGCGAACTCCACCGCCGCCTGGCCGACGCACTCGGCTGCACCGAACCGGCCCTGTTCGACGACGACCTCACCGTGCTGCGCGACATCCTCCCCGGCATCGACCTCGAGCAGTTGCGCGCCGACGGGTTCGTGCGGGCCCCGGCCTATCCAGCCGAGGGTCGCCCGTGGGCCGACGGCGGCTTCCCCACCGCCAGCGGCAAGGTCGAGTTGGCCAGCGACGCACTCGCCGCACGCGGTCTGCCGCGCCTACCCACGTACACACCGGCGAACGAGTCGATGGGCAGCGAGGCTGCGGTGCGCTTCCCCTTCGCCCTGCTCACCCCCAAGCAGCATGTGCGCTTCCTGAACTCCAGTTACTCGCACCTCCCCAAGCACGCCGCGGCCGAAGGTGAGCCGTACGTCGAGATGGTGGCCGCCGACGCGACCGGTCTCGGTGTGGTCGACGGCCAGACCGTGCGCGTGCACAACGATCGCGGCGAACTGCAGGTGCCCGTGAAGGTGACCGAACGGTTGCGTCCTGGTGTGGTGGCCATCCCGTGGGGGTGGTGGGGCACCAGCCATGCCGACGGCATCGGCGCCAACGCCCTCACCAACGACACCCTCACCGACTGGGGTGGCGGCGTTGCCTACAGCGACACCCTCGTCGCCATCACCCCCACCTGAGCCGGCCCGGGCGCACCGGCCCGAGCCCACCGGCCCGAGCACGGATATGCGGGCCGACCAGCGCAGATGCACCGGGGTAGCCTTGGCCCATGGCCGGCGATCTCATCTACGCATTCCGGGTGATGCGCCTGCCGTTGCTCGACGCCGGTGGCTCGCCCATCGGCCGACTCGAAGACATCGTCGTCATCCCGCCCCAGGGGGGTGCCGCGCCACGGGTGCTCGGCTTCGTCGCGCTCAGCCAGCGCCGCCGAATCTTCGTCAACATCGGCCGCATCGGCACCCTCGACAGCGACGGCGCCCGCCTGCGTAGCTGGGACGTCGACCTCAACCCGTTCAAGTCGCGCTCGGGCGAGGTGCTCATCGGCCGCGACCTCATCGACAGCCGAGTGGGCGACGAGACCGTCAGCGATGTGGCGCTCGAGCCCGCCGGCGACGGGCGCCAGACCTGGTGGGAGATCAGCAAGGTGCGCCTCGCCCGCCGCACCGCACTGCGCCGCCGCCCCAGCTACCGACTCCTCGACTACGACGAGGTGCCCGGCCTGTTCGGCGCCTCGGCCGGCAACGAGATCGCCGTCGAGGCAGCACGATTGCGCGACATGCACCCCAGCGACGTGGCCGGCGTCGTGCGCGGCCTGCCCCTCACCCAGCGCAAGCAGTTGGCTGCGGTGATGGACGACGAACGGCTCGCCGACCTCCTCGAGGAACTGCCCGAGAGCGAACAGTTGCGCATCATCGAAGGCCTCGACCTCGAACGCCTCGCCGACGTGCTCGAGGAGATGGAGTACGACGACGCGGCCGACCTGTTGGCCGAGATGCCCGGCGAACAGCGCACCCGGGTGCTCGACGCGATGGACGACGAAGATGCCGACGTCATGCGCCGCCTCCTCGCCTACGACGAGGGCACCGCCGGCTCGCTGATGACCCCCGACATCATCGTGCTCGGCCCCACCGCCACGGTCGCCGAGGCGCTGGCCGAGGTACGCGACCCCGAGTGGCTCGTCAGCATCGCCGCCCAGGTGTTCGTGGTGCAGCCGCCGTACAAGGCCCCCACCGGCACCTACCTCGGTGTCGTGCACTTCCAGCGCCTGCTGCGCGAACCGCCCAGCATGGAACTCGGCCGCTGCCTCGACCAGGAACCCACCATCCCGCCCGACATGAGCGAGCGCGAAGTGGCCGAGCGGCTAGCCAGTTACAACCTGCTCGCCGTCGGTGTGTGCGACGAGGCCGGTCGACTGCTGGGCGCCATCACCGTCGACGACGTGCTCGACCGCACGCTGCCCGCCGGGTGGCGCCAGCGCCGCCGCGTCTCCACCCACCCCGCGCAGCAAGGGTCGGGCACATGACCCGGCGCGACGACCTCACCACCCCGCGCCAGCCGCGCCGAATCGACGTCCACTACGACTCGGAGGCCTTCGGTCGCTTCAGTGAGAGCGTCGCCCGGTTCATCGGCACCGGACGCTTCCTCGTCTACCAGACCGTGTTCTGCATCCTCTGGGTGGTGTGGAACTTCCTGGGGCCGAAGAGCCTGCGCTTCGACCCGTGGCAGTTCATCGGTCTCACCCTGTTGCTGTCGCTGCAGGCCGCGTACGCCGCACCGCTCATCCTGCTCGCCCAGAACCGTCAGGAGCAGCGCGATCGCGTGCAGACCGAACTCGACCGCCGGGTGGCCGAACGCACCCAGGCCGACACCGAGTTCCTCGCCCGCGAGATCGCCAGCATCCGCCTGTCGTTGGCCGACGTGGCCACCACCAGCGAGGTGGGCGAGTACCTCGAGCGGCTCACCGACGCCGTCGAGCGGATGAACGAACGGCTCGGCGACCTCGAGGTACGGGCAACCAAGGCCGAGCCCGCCTCGCTCGATCAGCCCCGCGACGACGACTGATCGGCGGCCGTCGCACCGGTCGCAGCAGCAGCGACTCGATCGACCAGGGCACGGGTGGCGACGCTGAACTCGGCCGGCGACTCCCACGGCACCAGGTGGTCGCCCGCGACCTCCATCTCGTGCGCCCCCAGCGCAGCCGCCAGTTCGCGCTGCTTGCGGGGCCGCACCAACCGGTCGCGTGTGGTGATGAGCGCGGCCGCCGGCTTGCCGAGCAGATGCGCCCACGGCCGGGCGTCGTAGCGACTGAGCGCGAACCCGGCGTGCACGATGGCCACCGAGTCGCCGCGGCGGGTCTCGGCCTCGAGCCACGGGACGAACTCGTGCAGCGGATGGTCGGGGCCCACCAGTCGGGCCAACCCGAAGCGCAATGAACGAGGGAACGCCCACGACCGCAGCAACGGGCCGAGCAGGCGGACCGTGCGCCACCGCAGCCGTTCGGCGCGGGTGGCTCGCCACTCGAGCGCCGTCGCCTGCACCACCATGCCCGCCACCAGATCGGGATGCCGCTGGGCGAGGTGGAGGCTGATCGGCCCGCCCATCGAGTAGCCCACCGTGATGACCGGCCCCACACCCAACACCCGCAGCATCTCGGCAGCGTCGTCGGCAGCGTCCTCGAGGTGGAACGGCGCCGGAGTGCGCAACCCACGGCCGTGCCCGCGGTGATCGATACCGATGAACGAGTACTGCTCGGCCAGGGCCTCGTACGCAGTGAAGAACTGCAGGTCGGCGCTGGCCGTCCAGCCGTGGAGCAACAGCACCGTGGGTGCGCTGGGGTCGGCGTGCTGATGGCGACGGACGAACACCTCACCGCGGCCGGGCAGCAGCACCGTGCTGCCGGGTGGTAACCAGGGCAGGCGCGGTGGAGCGCTCATGTGTGCGCCACCCGGGCGATGCCCGTGTACTCCTGCAACAGCACCCCGGCGTCGGCCGCCGCGGCCAACAGCCAGGTGGTGGGCACATGCTCCGACCCGGCCACCGTCAGCCCCACCGGCAGTGCGCCGGTGGCGCACGCCTCGGCGAACAGTGCCGCCACGGTGCCGGCGATGTCGCCGGTGCGA
>JBEICS010000255.1:0-4020 GCA_040383925.1 Acidimicrobiaceae bacterium
GTGGTGCCGTCGTCGGCCTTGGTGACCAACACGACATCTTTCAGCACGAGTTCCTTGCGGCTGGCGAGGCGGCCCATCGCGGTGAGGAACTCGGTGGCGCGGAAGCGGTCGTCGAACGAGACACCGATGATGGTGTCGTTCACACCGGGCGTCGCGGTGTCGCCCCGGTCGGGTCCATCGCTGCGTCCGTGCTCGTGCTCGTGATCCATCGCTCTCGACCCTTCCGACCAGACCTGCACAGCCTCGCACACGGCGCCCGCGCGGGGCATCCACCGCCGCATGCCCGAATCGGGCGTCGCTAGAGTGCTGACGACGCCTCCCCCGACGCCGACCCTCCCCTGGAGCGACCCATGCCCTCGCCAGCCACTCCCCTGCTCATCAGCGGCGGCACCCTCATCGACGGTTCGGGCGCTGCCCCCGCACCGGGCACCGATGTGCTCGTCGACGGCGACCGCATCGTCGCCGTGGGCCCCACCGGCACGCTGGCCGCCCAGGTACCGGCAACTGCCACCGTCGTCGACGCCACCGGGTGCACCGTGATGCCGGGCCTCATCGACGCCCACTGCCACAGCACCTTCGACGACGTGCAGTCGAACGACGAACTGTTCTTCCACCGCCCACCGGTGGCGTCGGCTCTGGTCACCGCTTTCAACCTGCCCAAATTGCTCCGCGCCGGCGTGACCTCGTTCTTCGACCCCGACACCGTTCACGGCATCGGGCCGCAGGTACGCGACGGTCTGAACGCCGGGCTGTTCGAGGGCCCGCGTATGGCGACGGGCGTGCAAGCACTGCTCACCTCGGTCGGCGGCACAGCCGGACGGCTCATCCCCGATGAGGGCGAAGTGGGGTATGCCGCTGTGGTGAACACGATGGAGGAGATGGTCACCACCACTCGCCGGCAGATCAAGTACGGCGCCGACTGGATCAAGATCCATGCCACCGGCTCCATCCCCACCCACATGGGTGAACTGCAGGTGTGGACCCTCGACGAGATGAAGGCGGTGTGCGACACCGCGCACGCGCTCGGGGTGCCGGTCACGGCTCACTGCCGCAACGCCACGTCCACCCGCGACGCTGCGCGCGCCGGGGTCGACCTCATCCTCCATGCATCGTTCCTCGACGGTGAAGCGCTCGAAGCCGTCATCGCGTCGGGCGCCGCGGTGTGCCCCACCTTCACCTTCCTCGCCAACCTCGCCGACTACGGCGATGCGGTCGGGGCCAGCAACGGGATGACCTCCATCTTCCGCGGCGAGATCGACGCCACCGCCGCCATGCTGCGCACCGCCTACGACGAGGGCGTGCGCCTGCTGTGCGGCTCGGAGAGCGGCTTCGCCCTCACCCCGTACGGTCACTGGCACGCCCGCGAGCTCGAGGTGTTCGTCGACGCCCTCGGCCTGTCGCCCCTCGAGGCCATCACCTGCGCCACCCGCAACAACGCCTTCGCGATGCGCATGGACGGCCAGCTCGGCGTGGTGGCCGAGGGCTACCGCGCCGATGTGCTGGTGGTCGACGGCGACCCCCTCGCCGACATCCGCATCCTGCAGGACAAGCGCCGACTGAAGGCCGTCGTCAGCCGCGGCCGCAGCGTCGACCTCACCGCGCCGTGGCCCGAGCGCGGCCGCATCGCGGGCGAGAAGGTGGGCAACTGGGCCGCCGAGGTGCTCACCTACGACCGGGCGATGCAGGCCGTCGGACGCTCGTGAGCGCTGGGCGCATCCTCGTCACCGGCGCCGCTTCCGGGATCGGCGCCTCCACCTGTGAGGTACTGTCCCGGGCCGGCTGGGTCGTCGTGGCCACCGATGCCCGCGGTAGCGACACGGTCACCGCCCTCGACGTCACCGACGAACACGCCTGGGACGAGGTGCTGCACAGTGTCGGACACCTCGACGGGTTGGTCACCTGCGCCGGCATCCGCACCCGATCGCCGATCGTCGACACCCCGCTCGACGAGTGGGAGCGCCATCTGCGGGTGAACCTCACCGGCACCTGGCTGGCCGTGCGCGGACTGCTGCGCCAGGCCGCTGCCGAACCAGGCACGCCGCGCGCCATCGTCACCATCGCCTCGGTGAACGCCTCAATCGCCGTGCCCGGTCAGGCGCACTACGTCGCTTCGAAGGGCGGCATCGTGGCGCTCACCCGAGCCGCAGCGCTCGAGGGAGCACCGCTCGGCGTGCGCGCCAATGCCATCGCCCCGGGCCCGGTGCGCACCCCGATGGCGGCCGAGCGTCTGGCCGACCCCGATCAGGTGCGTTGGCTCACCGGCCGGGTGCCGCTCGGCCGTGTGGGCGAACCCGACGAGATCGCCGAGGTGGTCGAGTTCCTGCTGTCGCCGCGGGCGTCGTACATCTCGGGCGAGGTGCTGTACGTCGACGGCGGATGGGCTGCCAACGCGGTGTGACGGTAGGTGCCGACGTCGAGGTCAGTCGTCGGCGAGTTGCGGTCCGGGCACCCCGGCCGGCCGCGGCAACAGGGTCATCAGCGCCTGGCTGAGGCCACCGTCGACATACAGCACCTGACCGTTCACGTAGGCCGCATCGGGCCCCACGAGGAAGCCGACCACCCCGGCGATGTCGGCGTCGGTGCCCAGACGGCGCAGCGGCACCGCCCCCGCACGCACCTCGCGCACAGCCGGGTCGTCGTACACGGTGCCGGTGCCCGGAGTGGGCACGAGACCGGGCCCCACGGCGTTGGCGCGTACCCCACGCGGTCCCCACTCGAGTGCGGTCTGACGGGTGAGGGCCAGCACCCCGCTCTTCGACGCCGAGTAGGCGCCGACGCTGGGGTTCGCCGCCGCCGCAGCGATCGACACGATGTTCACGATGCTGCCCCGCCCGGCGGCCAACATGCTGCGCCCGAACACCTGGGTGCAGTGGAAGGTGCCGCCGAGGTTCACTGCGAGCACCCGCTCGAAGTCGGCCGGATCGACGTCTTCGAGCGCGCCGAAGCGCCAGATCCCGGCGTTGTTCACCAGGACGTCGACCGGCCCGATCGAGTCGGCCACAGCCTCCACCGCGGCGCGGTCGGAGACGTCGCAGTGCAGCACCGAGTCATCCGAATCACGGTCGCCGGGCAGCACGTCGAGCCGCACCACGTCGTAGCCGTCGGCCGTCAGGCGGTCGGCGATGGCCGCGCCCAGTCCGCGGGCTGCGCCGGTGACCACCGCGCGGCTCATCGCGGTACCCTGGCCGACATGGCTGACACCCCCGGGCTGCATGTGTGGATCGACCAGTCCGAATGCGTCAGCGCCGGACGCTGCATCGCCACCGCACCGGGGCTGTTCCGCTTCGACGACGACGAACTGGCCACCATCGACCCCGCGGCCACGCTGCCCGACGACGACACCGTGCTGCGCATCGCGCGCACCTGCCCGAACGGCGCCATCCACGTGGCCCGCGACGGTGTGGAGATCGAGCTCTGACCCACGGTCATCACGCACCCAGCCGCAGCAGACGGCGGGCGTTGCGGTCGTAGTCGGGGCAGTACGGGATCTCGTCGGGGCTACCCGGAGCGTCCCACCCGGCGAGGTTGGTACCCACCACCAGGCGGTCGAGGCCCACCCGCTCGGTCAGCAGCGCCAGGCCACCCTCGTCGTGGACGTGCTGGTCGAACCACATCCGCCGCAGGCCGGCGCCGAAGTCGACGGGATGTTCGCGGGCCCACGGCCGAGTACGGCCCTGGTGCTCGAGCCGGCCGAGCATGAACGCCGAGGCTCCCCCGCCATGCGACAGGCAGATGTCGAGCGCCGGATGCCGTTCGAGCACACGGCCGTAGACCAGGTGCGCCACGGCGAGCGTCTCTTCGTACAGGAAGCCCAGCGACAGATCGAGGTCGTAGTTGCGAATGCGCGGGTCGCGCAGTGGGCCATCGATGCCGGCGGGCGCCGGATGGATGAACACCGGCACGTCGAGCGCCACGGCGGTCTCCCACAGCGCGTCGAGCGCCGGGTCGTCGAACGTGCGGCCGAAGTCGGTGCCGATGTAGGCACCCACCAGGCCGAGGTCGGTGACGGCCCGCCGGAAC
>JBEICS010000256.1:0-4006 GCA_040383925.1 Acidimicrobiaceae bacterium
CGAGCGCGAGCACTTCGGCGACACGGCGGTCGCACTCGTCGCGGTCGGGTGCCTCGAGGTTCAGGCGGAGCAGGGGCTCGGTGTTCGAAGGGCGCAGGTTGAACCACCAGGCTCCGCAGTCGACGGTGAGGCCGTCGAGCCGGTCCTGGGCGGCGCCCGCGAAAGCGGCAGCGACCCGCTCGATGACGTCGAGCGGTGATGCGACCTGGGTGTTGATCTCGCCACTCGAGGCGTAGCGCTCGAACGGCTTGCGCATCGTCGACAGCGACTGACCCGAGCGGCTCAGTTCGGCCAGCACGAACATGCTGGCGATGAGACCGCTGTCGGCGCGGAAGTTGTCGAGGAAGTAGTAGTGCGCCGAGTGTTCGCCGCCGAACACGGCACCGGTTTCGGCCATGACCTGCTTGATGTACGAGTGGCCCACCTTGGTGCGCACCGGCACCCCGCCGTGCTCGCGCACCACTTCGGGCACTGCCCGCGAGCAGATGAGGTTGTGCAGGATGGTTGCACCGGGATGATTGCGCAGCACCGTGCCGGCGAGGATGGCCGTCGTGGTGGAACCGCTCAGACCGCGGCCGGTCTCGTCGACCACGAACACCCGGTCGGCGTCGCCGTCGAAGGCGAGGCCGACGTCGAACCCGCCGGCGACGACACGGGCCTGCAGATCGCGCTGGTTGGCGGGCTGCAACGGGTCGGCCGGATGGTTGGGGAACGTACCGTCGAGTTCGCCGTACATCACCTCGAGGGTGATCTGCGGGATACGAGCGAACACGGCCGGCACCACCAGCCCACCCATCCCGTTGGCCGTATCGGCCACCACGCGCATCGGCCGCAGGGCCGTGGTGTCGACGAACGACACGACGTGGTCGGCGAAGGCGTCGAGCAGATCGCGCGACGAACGAGTGCCGGGGCGCGACGCCGGAGACATGGCCTCGCCCTGCAGCACGATGCGGGCGATGTCGCGCACCTCCGCCAGGCCACTGTCGAGGCCCACCGGTCGTGCACCTGCCAGGCAGAACTTCACGCCGTTGTACTGGGCCGGGTTGTGCGACGCGGTGAACACGGCACCCGGGGCGTCGAGCGTGCCGGCGGCGAAGTAGAGCAGGTCGGTGCTGACCAGGCCCAGATCGACGACGTCGACGCCCTGCTCCATGACACCGCGAGCAAACGCATCGACGAGCGCCGGGCCCGAGGGACGCATGTCGCGGCCGACGAGCACCACGGGCGAACCGGTGAAACGGGCGAAGGCCACACCGAGCGCATGAGCGACCTCGGCGTTGAACTGGTCGGGGACGGTGCCCCGCACGTCGTAGGCCTTCACGATGGCGTCGAGATCGCCGGTGCCGGCACCGGCGAGGGGTTGGTCGGTGAGCGCCATGGTGGTCACACGCTAGCGGTGGGTTCAGCCTGCTCGGGCGTGACCAATGGGTCGTCGATCGGGCCGAAGGGCATGTCGTCGTCGACCCCTCGATCGACCTCGGGATCGGCCCCGGAGTCGAGGGGACTGGCCGTGCGGTGCTGTACGTCGCCGATGCGTCGCCACACCACCAGCAGCACGATGCCGAGCGCCGTCAGCAGGTAGGCAAACAGATCGACGTTCGAGCGACCGAACTGGAGGTGGACATCGGTGGACGTGGGCACCACCACCATCATGTTCGGCGCGATGCGGTACGGGCCCTCCGCCCCGGAGACCTCCCAGTTCGGGAAGTAACTGATCTTCACGAGGACGGGCACGCCCACCTGGTCGACCGTGAAGCGC
Organism: Acidimicrobiaceae bacterium; assembly: GCA_040383925.1. Lineage (GTDB taxonomy): Bacteria > Actinomycetota > Acidimicrobiia > Acidimicrobiales > Ilumatobacteraceae > VFMC01. The sequence goes on from JBEICS010000256.1 coordinate 1,760, forward strand.
AGATCCTGCTCGCCGAGTTGCACATCGCTGATGGTGACCGGCTCGAGCGGCACGGCCGTGATGGGCTGGGCCGGCTGCACGATGTCGACCCGGTCGTCCTGCCGGCGATTCACATCGGGCAGTACGTCGATGCGCTGCCACGCAGCCGGTCCGTCGTCGGCCGGCATGGCGACCCATTCGTCGCGGTGCTGGAACCAGCTCATGCCCAGTTCGAGGTTGCGCTCGCGCTGGTCGCCGTCGCGCCGGTTCACCACCACCGGCTGCATGGCGAGGGGCTCGACGATGTCGCTGCCCGCCACCGTGTAGATGTTCCACGGCCCGACGCTGCGCACCTTGGTGAGCTCGGGCTGGGCATCGGCCTGCGCGCGAGCTGCCTCGGTGAACACCATCACGTACTTCACGCCGAGCGACTGCAGGTACGGCACACCCTTGGCCGCATCGTTGTTGTCGTACCGCAGTTGACGCACCGGGTTCGAGCTCTGCTGGCTCATCGCCGCCGCGCTGATGAAGTGGTACGGCGTGGTGCCCGAGGCCTCGAAGAACAGGCCCTCCATGCTGGGAATGCAGCCGTCGGTCCAGTGCGGCAGCAGCATCAGCGCCATCGTGGTGCCGTACTTGCCGGTCTCGCCGTTGTTCTCCCACAGGGCACGTCCGCAGCCGTACTGCGGGTCGGCACCGAGTTCGTCCATCGCGGTGACCAGTGCCCGATACTCACCGTAGGCAGGCTTGCCCTCGTAGCCGGTGAAGTTGTAGCGGGGCCAGGCATCGCTCAGCGCGTCGGTGGACGTGGCGGTGAGCGAGATGGGGCCCCACTGGTACACCGACTTGCCGTTGTGGGTCTGGTAGCCGGCGCCCGGCACCATGCGGAAGAAGAACAGCTCGATCACCAGCACCCCGAGCGCCACCACACCGGCCGTGGCGGTGCCCACTGCGAGCGCCGTGCCCTCGGGCAACTCGCGCACACCCTTCACCCCCCGGGCGACGAGCAACGCCGTCTCGACGATGCCCACCATCATCAGCAGATACCGCAGCAGGTACAGGAACGGCAGCAGACGCGGGTTCCAGAGCAGGCCGATGAGCGGGAGGCTGTCGCGGGTGAGGTACACGAGCGCGACCAGCGCCAGGCTGCAGATGCCGAGCCAGGCCCCGTTCAGGCTCCGGCGGGCAATGGACGCGACGAAGCCGACGATGGCGAAGCCGGTGATGAAGATGTCGAAGAACGTCGTGAGCGGGAAGAACATGTCCCAGAACGAGTCGTCGGCACCCTGCGGTCGGTAGCCGTACTTCATGTCGGTCATGGAGGCGTGGTTCAGCAGGAACGGCAGCACCCAGAACGCCGACAGCAACAGCACCGTCACGCCCACGGTGGCGCCGTACCAGAAGCGGGAGCGGTCGATCCACACCAGGCACAGCAAGATGGCGCCGAGCGCCACGAAGATGAGCACGATGCCGTGCGACAGGCAGGCCAACGCGATGACGATGGCCGCCCAGGAGCGGTACTTGCCGGTCTCGAGCCCCCGGGCCAGCAAGCCCAGGCCGAGCATGCCGAGCGACAGGGCGATGGAGAACGAGAACTCGCCCGCCATCGTGCTCTTCACGTTGCCGCCGTAGATGGAGAAGCTCTCGTCGAACAGGAACAACATGCCGCCGAGGGCGAACAACTCGGGCATCGGGTAGCGGAACCGGGCGAGCCGGCCGAACGCGAAGCAGCAGAGCGGCAAGGTGATGATGCCGCTGACCACCACGATCTTGAAGGCGATGCCGTAGGGCAGCACCACGTTCAGCGCCACGATCATCAGTGCTGGGATGACCATGTAGAAGCGGTACATCGGCAGGCCCGAGTACCAGTAGTTGCTCCAGCCCGACAGCTGGCCGTTCGCCAGGAGTTCGTCGCGGAGGAATGCCGGGCCCATCACGTGGGCCCCCATGTCGCCGCCGGTGGGTGTGTTGTCGCTGAGCACCAGTGAGGGCTGGACCACCTTCATGGCCGCCCAGGTGCTACCGCCCACCACGACGATGGCGACCATCAGTCGGATGATGCGCTCGGTGGTCCAGGGCGCGTCGAACCATGCAACGGGGCGACGCACGATGCGCCGCATCACCCGACTGACGACCGACGGCTGGGCGGGGGCGACCGGACCGGGTTCGGGTGCCGAGCCGGGCGCGAGGTCCGACGGTTGGTCGGCTGTCGCGATCGGTGGCACGGCGTCGATGGGCGGCTCGTCGCTCATGGTGTGAATCCTCGCA
>JBEICS010000257.1:0-3967 GCA_040383925.1 Acidimicrobiaceae bacterium
GGCACCAGCACTCACGCGTCGACGCCGGGCCGGGGATCGACCTGCCAATCGACAGCATCCGTGGTATCGCCGGGCGGGCACGGTTCGTGCCCGTCGTCGTCAACCGCGACGGTGTCTTGCTCGTGCAGGGCGACCCGGTCCCCAGCTACGACCAGATCACGGCTTCGCTCACCCGACCGGTCGGGCTCGACCACGGCCGGAGTCGACGCCACGCCAGCGTCAGACAACGACGGGCACTGCGAGCCATGTACCGAACGTGCGCCATCCCGGGATGCGGGCGGCACGTCTCCATCACCGAAGCCCACCACATCCACTACTGGGAGAACGGCGGACACACCGACCTGGCCAACCTGCTGCCGCTGTGTCGACATCACCACGACCGGCTGCACGCCGAACGATGGCGACTGACGATGGGACCCGACCGCAGCATCAGCGTCCATGCACGCGACGGAACCCTCCTCATGACCACCGGGCCACCATGCGAGCAGTGGGTGTGAGGTGGTTCGAGTGATGTACCCACCGGGAGGTGGGTGCCCAGTCGGCGGCTGGTACTCAGTCGGCGACGGCGAGGATGCGCACCGGCAGTTCGCGCGGGCCACGGATCTGGCCGACGCTCCAGCGGGTGTCGCCGGCGAGTTCGAAGTGGGTGAAGCGCGCGGTGAACTCCTCGATCGCCACCTTCAGCTCCAGGCGGGCCAGATTCGAGCCGATGCAGCGATGGATGCCGAGACCGAAGGCCGCATGGCGGTTCTCCTGGCGGTCGACGATGAACGAGTCGGCGTCTTCGAACTTCAGCGGGTCGCGGTTGGCGGCCGGGAAAGGCAGGAGCACCCAGTCGTCCTTCTCCATCGGGCAGCCGTGGAAGTCGAAGTCCTTGGCCACCATGCGGGCCATGGTGACCGGCGCGTAGGCGCGGAGGAACTCCTCGAGTGCGAACTGCATCACCTCGGGGTCGTCGAGCAGACGCTGGTGGTCCTCGGGGTGCTGGGCGAGGTGCCACAGCGACGAGCCGATGGCCGACCACGTGGTGTCGATGCCGGCGATGAGCAACAAGATGACCATGCCGCCGACGATGTCGTCGCTCACCCGCTGGCCGTCGAGTTCGATACCCATCAGGTAACTGGTGAGGTCGTCGCGCGGGTTGGCCCGGTGATCCTGGATCTGGTCGTAGATGTAGATGCCCAGGTCTTCCATGCCATCACGGGTACCCGGCTCTTCGGCGATGCGCTCGAGCGCGTCGTGGACGAACTTGCGGAACAGTGGCTCGTCCTTGGCGGGGAAGCCGAGCATGCGCCCGATGACGCTGACCGGGATGTGCTGCGCGTACTGGACAGCGGCGTCGACGATGGTTTCGCCGGGCGTGATGTCGCCCATGTTGTCGAGCAGTTCGCGGCAGAGCCGACGGACCTCGGGCTCCCAGGGCTCGATCTGCTTCGGGGCGAAGGCGGGCAGCAGCAGGCGGCGGGCCATGGCGTGGAAGGGCGGATCGCTGGTGATGGGCGGCGCACCACCGATGGGGGCCGGCAGGGCCAGGTCGCCCGGACGGCCCACCGACACCACCACCGAACGGCTGGTGAAGTGCTCGGTGTCGTAGGCCACCTCGTGCACGGTGTCGTGCGTGAGCGGCACCCACATACCGCCGTAACGGTCGGAGTGGGCGACGGGGCAGCCACCCTCGCGGAGTGCCTTCCACACCTCGGGAGCGTTCGGGTTGTACGCCGGATCGCCGTGGTCGAAGTCGGTGGCGAAGTCGTCCACGGGGCCGTAGTCGGCCAGGTCGTAGGGCACGCGCTGCCAGACATGGGTGCCTTCGGGCGAGGTGCCGAAGACGGGCGGCTCGTAGCCGGGGCGGGGCCGTGCGGGGGTGTCGGTCACGTCAGTCCTCAACGATCTTGATGGCGTATTCGGGGCAGTTGGCAGCGGCGAGCCGAGCCGAGGCGTGGAGCGCCTCGGGTACGTCGCCGTCGACCAGCAGGACAGACTGTCCGTACTCGTCGACATCGAACAACTCGGGTGCCAACGCGTAGCAACGGTTGTGCCCCTGACACTTCTCGGCGTCGAGATGGATGCGCATGGGTCGAATGTATCCCCACCGAGCCGCCGAACTCCTGTGGGACAGGCCCGGATGAACCCCCGCCGAGGCCGTAGCGTGAGGGCATGCCGAGCGATTTCGCCCTCAAGTCGATGAATGCCGTCCACCGCGGGCTGCTCGCCGTGACGTTCGGCAAGGTGGGTTGGAAGGCCGGCGGCATGCCGGTGCTCGAGCTCACCACCACCGGCCGCAAGAGCGGCCAGGCACGCTCGTGCATGCTCACCTCGCCGCTGCAGATGGGCGACACCTACGTCATCGTGGCCTCACGCGGCGGCGACGACCACCACCCCGCCTGGTACCTGAACCTCGAGGCGAACCCCGACGTGCAGGTCGCTGTCGGCGGCAAGGCCAAGCAGCGGCGCCACGCCCGCATCGCCACGGCCGACGAGCGCGCCGACCTGTGGCCGCAGATCACCGCGCAGTACCGCAATTACGCCGGCTATCAGTCGAAGACCACACGCGAGATCCCCCTCGTCCTGCTCGAACCCGTCGCCTGACCTGCGGTTCGACCACGGGACGGTCGCGGCATGGTCGCGGGCCAGTTGCGGTGCGGTCGCAATACGGTCGGAGCACCGTCGCCGGCGCGGCCCGTGCAGTCGGGGGTTCAGGCGGTGCGGTGCCGGCGCAGCGACACGACGAACCACACGCCGAGGGCTCCCAGCACGAACGGTGCCGCCATCAGGGCGAGGCCGGCGCCGATGTTCGCCCCCACCACGGGAGCAGTCAGCGTGGCATACAGCGCGCCGAGGAACCCACCGGCCAGCATCACCGGCAGCACGATGCCGACCACGGTGACGGTGCCACGCCGGCGGAGGCGCTGCGCCATGAGGACGACACCGATGTTGATGAGGCAGGCCACCATGAAGACCAGCCACCGCCGCTGCACCAGACCCTCGATCGGACGGAGGAAGTAGTCGGCATCGGCAGGCATGCCCTCCAGGAACACCAGGAGATTCCAGATCATTGCCCCGACCGCCAGCCCCGACAGGGCCGCCAGCGCGATCAACGGGAGGGTGCTGGTCGACCGCCGCTCGTCCACGCCACGACCGTACTGCGCCGGCTCAGTGCTCGGCGGCCGACCACCCGGTGAGTGCCACCACCCGCAGCACCAGCACCCGGGCGAAGGGCTGGTCGCGGTACTGGGGATACTTGTCGGCCAGGAGCGCGGCGAGCGATGCCGCACGATCGGCCAGGTCGCCCTGCCACTGCAGTTCGGCGCGCACCCACCACAGCCGCGACCAGTCGTCGGCCGACCACTGCTCGATCAACAACGTGGCCCGCGGATCGGCCTCGAGATTGCGTTCGCGCTGCAGCCGGGTGGACGCCTTCGGCTTCACCAGGTCGACAGGGATGCCCACGTAGCCGTCGGCGTCGACGGCGTAGGCCACCGGCACTGCGTCGACACCGCGCTCGACGTGCAGCGTGCAGAGGACAGCGTGGTCGTGTGCAGCCAGCAGCGCACGCGATGCGGCCTCGTCGAGCTTCATCGCACACCCACGGCGACCGGGCAGTCTGGACAGACGAGCACGTGCCGACACTACGCTCGCCCCGTGCTCGATCAGCTCACATCCGACCGCGACGCCACCGCCTCGGGCCAGGTGACGCGATGAACCTCGCCGTCTGGGTCGAACGCCACGGCCGCCTCCGCCCGAATGATCCCGCCCTCGCCGACGGCACCGATGTGCACGCCACGTGGGCACAGTTCGCCCACCGCGTCGCCTGCGTGGCCACCGGCCTGCGCGACGAGTTCGGCCTGGCACCCGGCGACCGGGTGGCCATCGTGATGCGCAACCGGCCCGAGTACCTCGAGGCGCTGTTCGCCATCTGGCACGCCGGCCTGGTGGCGGTGCCCGTGAACGCCCGCCTGCACCGCGA
>JBEICS010000258.1:0-3964 GCA_040383925.1 Acidimicrobiaceae bacterium
CGGGCGCGGTCGGTCATGGCCGCGCCGCTGTCAGACGTTGAGGTCGAGCAGCTCGCTGCCCTCGGCGCGCACCTCGGCGTCCTTGTTCAGGAAGTAGCCGAGCGCACCGGCGACCCCTGCCATGCCCATGCAGGCGAGGACGGGGAACACGAGCAGGACGACGATGATGGCGATGGCACCGGGCACGGGGGCGATCCTAGCGACTCAGGCCTGGGGCTTGTAGGCCCAGGCCTCGATCTCGACGGCGCCACCGAACGGCAGCGCGGCCACACCGATGGTGCTGCGCGCCGGGCGGGCGTCGCCGAAACCGGCCACGTAGGCCTCGTTGAACGTGGCGAAGGTGTCCATGTCGGTGAGGAAGCACAGCGTCTTGGCGATGTCGCCGAGGGTGGCGCCCGCCGTGGCGAGCTGCGCCTTCAGGTTCTCGACCGCCTGGGCGGTCTGCCCGGCCACACCGCCGTCGACGAGTGCGCCGTCCTTGATGCCGAGTTGGCCGCTGACGATGATCCAGTCGCCGGCGCGCACGACAGGGGTGTAGGGACCGAGGGGTTTGCTCATGGCCTCATCGTAGGCTGGCCGCATGACGCCGCCGAACCCGTTCGTCAGCCGCCGTCGACTGCTGGCCTCCGCCGCCGGGGCCGTGGGCGTGGGTGCCCTGCTCGCCGCATGCGGCAGCGAGCCCGAACCCTTCACGGTGGTGCAGCGCTTCCAGAGCGACTCGATCGGCACCGGCCTGGTGCGTCTGCCGTTCTCGCTCGCCGACGAGCAGGCCCGCCTGCTCACCAGCGGCCCCGCACGCCTGAAGGGTGAAGTACGCAACGAACAGGGCAACCTCGTCGCCACGCTCGACCTGCCCCGGCGCGGCGACACCCTCGGCACCCCCTACTGGACCGTCGAGCTCACCATCCCCCAGCGCGGCCTCTACGAGTTCACGCTCGAGGGCCAGACGGGCGACCCCACGCCATTCATCGTCGAGGATCCTGCGAACATCACCATCCCGGTGGCCGGCACGACGCTCCCGCCCTTCGACACCCCCACCACCGCCGATGCTCGCGGGGTCGACCCGGTGTGCACCCGGCTCGATGGCGCCTGCCCCTTCCACGAGGTGTCGCTCGCCGAGGCACTGGCTGCGGGCAAGCCGGTGGTGTACCTGGTGGGCACCCCGGCCCACTGTTCCACCGGCACGTGCGCTCCGGGCCTCGAGTTCCTCATCGAGGTATCGAAGGCATACGCCGACACAGCGGTGTTCGTGCACGCCGAGGTGTTCGCCGATCAGGCCGGCACGAAGGTGGCGCCGGCGGTGACGGCCTTGGGCCTCACCTACGAACCGGTGATCTGGATCGCCGATGCGACCGGCACGGTGCAGCGCCGGATCGACGTGGTGTGGGACCTCGATGAGCTGTCGGCCGTGCTGGCCGACACGCTCAGCTGAAGCTGCTGCCGCAGCCGCAGGTGCGAGTGGCGTTCGGGTTGGTGATCGAGAAGCCGGCCTGGTTGAGGCCGTCCTTGTAGTCGAGCTGGGCGCCCTCGAGCAGCTGCTTGGAGGCCTGGTCGACCACCACCAACACTTCGCTACCGGCGGTGCCGAAGGTGGCCTTCTCGTCGTCGGCAGCGAAGTCGCCGTCGAAGAACATCTCGTACGAGAAGCCGCTGCACCCGCCGGGGCGCACGGCCACGCGCAGCGCCAGATCGGCGGCGCCCTCGGCCTCGAGCAACTCCTTCACCTTGACGGCGGCGGTGTCGGTGAGCGTGATCACGATGGGGTTCTCCTCGGTGGAACGGCTGAACCGGATACTGGCGGCCAGTGTAACCCCGGGCGCCCGTACAATCATTCCGTGGCTCGCCAACCTGCTGTTCCCCCCAGCACCGACGAGGTCGTCGAACTGCTGCGTGCAGTCATCGACCCCGAACTCGGCGCCGACATCGTCACGCTGGGCATGGTGCCCGGGGTGCGGGTCGCTGCCGACGGCCTGGTCACCGTGCACGTGAAGCTCACCATCGGTGGCTGCCCACTGCGCGCCCAGATCAAGAAAGACATCGAGACCCGCGTGGCCGTGCACCCCGGGGTGGCCGATGTGAAGATCGACTGGGGCGAGATGACCGCCGACGAGCGCAGCGAGGTGATGACCAAGGCCCGCTGGAACGCCCGCGAGAACGCCCCCGACACCGAGGTGCCGCTCACCTGCAAGGTGCTCGCCGTGGCAAGCGGCAAAGGTGGCGTGGGCAAGAGCTCGGTCACGGTCAATCTCGCTGCTGCAATTGCTTCGCAGGGGTTCACGGTCGGGGTGCTCGACGCCGACATCTGGGGCTTCTCGGTGCCGCGCCTGCTGGGCATCGACGACCGGCTCGAAGCCGAGGCCGTCGAGGGCAGCGACAAGCCGAAGATCATCCCCAACGAGCGGCGTGTGGGCCGCGGCACGCTGAAGGTGGTGAGCACCGGGTTCCTCGTCGAGGAGGACACGGCACTGATGTGGCGCGGTCTCATGCTCACCAAGGCCGTCGAGCAGTTCCTGCGCGACGTGCACTGGGGCGAGCTCGACTACCTGTTCATCGACATGCCGCCCGGCACGGGCGACGTGCAGATGGGCCTGGCGCGCATGCTGCCCCGCACCGACCTGCTCATCGTCACCACCCCGGCGCTCGCCGCCCAGAAGGTGGCTGCCCGCGCCGCCGACATGGCCCGGCGCAGCTTCCTACGGGTGTGCGGTGTGATCGAGAACATGAGCGCGTTCACCTGCGACCACGGCGAGTCGTACGCACTGTTCGGTGAGGGTGGCGGCCAGGCGTTGGCCGACGAGGTGGGTGTGGCGCTGTTGGGTCGCATCCCCATTGAACCAGCTGTCGCCGCCGGTGGCGACACCGGCCAGCCGGTGGCGTTGGCGGGCAGCGGCCCGGCGGCCGACGAGTTCCGCCGTATCGCCCGGCTCATCATCGACGAGGTGGCGCCGCCCACCAACATGGCCGGCTGTTCGGCACGCATGCTCGACATGGTCGCCGCGGCGCTCGACGCCGCCGATCGCCCCTGACGCGCCGCTGCGCCCGGCAGGTAGATTCCGGCGCATGTCCGACATCGTCGATCCCGAGGCCGCGGTGCGGTCGTACCTGCTCTCGCTGCGCGATCCCTCGGCCCTGGTCGACCAAGAGGCCATCGACGCGTTGACCCGCGAGGCCGAACAGGCCACCGACCCGATCGAACAACTCCGTCTGCTCACCCGGCTCGAGCGGGCCAAGGCCGTCGACCCGGCGCACTACGAGCACCAGTTCATCCGGTGCGCCAAGCAGTGGGCCGAGGCCAACGATGTGTCGGCCGCCGCATTCCGCTCGCTGGGCGTACCCGACGCAACCCTGCGCGCCGCCGGCATGGTGGCCGGTGCCGGCCGGGGCACCGCACCCCGCCCGGCCCGGCGCACGTCGGGCACGAGCGGCCGGGCACCGTCGGTGTCGACCGAGCAGGTGAAGGCGCATGTGCGCGGGCTCACCGGCACGTTCACGATGGCTGCAGTGGTCGAGGCGGTGCGCGGCAGCGAGATCACCGTGCGCAAGGCGATCGCCGAACTGGTCGACTCGGGCACGGTGAGCAACCTCGGCCCCGACCCGCACCATCACGGCCGCGGCCGGGCCCCGCTGCGCTACGAGACCGTCGCCTGAGCGACTGCTCGTCCGGCGCCGACCGGCGCGTCTACAGGTCGTCGTAGCCGGGCTCACCCGGCAGCAGCACGCCGCGGATCTGCCCGTCGCGCACGACCACCTTCGGCAGGATGCAGTCGGGCGGTGGCATCGTGGCGGCGTGGGCCATGGCCTCGGCCACCGAGGCGAACGCCGCCAGGAACTGCAGGTTCTTGATGGTGGGGGGCATCATCGTCAACTCGCCGGCAGCCTGCCGCTCGAGCGCCTCGGCCGGCCGCGTCCAGAAGCTGGCGATGGTCTCGTTGTCGTCGTGCACCGACGTCTGCTCGGGCGGCGC
>JBEICS010000259.1:0-3938 GCA_040383925.1 Acidimicrobiaceae bacterium
GGGGGCGAACCCGTACATGCCCACGATGTGCAGGGCGATGACGTAGGCACTGAGGTCGTCGTGGTGGTTGTCCTTCATGTGCGGCGGGGTCATCGTCATCACCGCCACCATCGCGGTCTGCGACACCACCATCGACGCCAGACCCAACTGCGCCAACGGTCGGGTACGCAGCACCCCGGCGGCACGACGCACCTGCAGCAGCGGGCGCACGCGCTCGGCCGACGGATCGACCAGCCCGGCCACCACGAGCGGATCGGGGCGCAGCCGGATGGCGAGGATGGTGGCCGACAGCGCGAAGAACATGCCGGCGAACAGGAACGGCCCCACCAACGGCTCGAGGCCCGCGGCGTCGGCCACACGCCGTTCCCACGGAGTGAGCAACGGACCGAACGCTGCACCCAGCGTGCCCACCCACACCACCGAGCCGATGGCACGCGACCGCTCGTCGGGCTCGGCCAGGTCGGCGCCCACGAACCGCGCCTGCAGCGCCGCGGCCTGCCCGGAGCCGAACGCCAACATGCCCACCAGGAACACCGGGAACGACCCGAGCTGACCACCGAGCGCCGCCACGAACCCGCCGACCGACCCGAGCGTGAAGGCCCGCACCAGTCCCGGGCGCCGACCGTTGCGGCGCATGTAGCCCGACAGCGGCACCGCCACGAGGGCCGCGCCGAACGTGAACGCGGCGCTGCCGGTGCCCGACAACCGGTCGCTGTCGAGCAGTTCCTTGCCCAACAGCGCCACCACGGCCACCACACCGGCGAAGGCCGCCTGCGCCGGCACCTGCGCGGTGCGCATCGTCAGCAGCGTGCGCCGCTGCACAGCGGCGCGGTCGGGGGCGACGGTGGTGGTCACCGCCGCAGTCTCACAGACCGAGCAGGGGCCTCAGGAATCTGCCCGTGTGGCTGCCCTCCACCGAAGCGACGAGCTCGGGCGGGCCTTCGGCCACCACCGCGCCACCGCCGCTGCCACCCTCGGGGCCGAGGTCGATCAGCCAGTCGGCGGTCTTGATGACGTCGAGGTTGTGCTCGATGACGAGCACCGTATTGCCCTGGTCGACCAGTCGCGACAGCACGGTGAGCAGTCGGCGGACGTCTTCGAAGTGCAGGCCGGTGGTGGGTTCGTCGAGCAGGTAGATGGTGTGGCCCGTGCTGCGCTTGGCCAGCTCGGCGGCCAACTTCACGCGCTGCGCCTCACCGCCCGACAACGTGGGCGCCGACTGGCCCAGCCGCACATAGCCGAGGCCCACATCGACGAGCGTCTGCATGTGGCGGGCGATCGACGGCTGGTTGGCGAAGAAGTCGACCGCCTCGCTGATGGGCATGTCGAGCACCTCGGCGATGTTCTTGCCCTTGAACGTGATGTCGAGCGTGTCGCGGTTGTAGCGGGCGCCCTTGCACACCTCGCAGGGCACGTACACGTCGGGCAGGAAGTGCATCTCGATCTTGATGGTGCCGTCGCCCGAGCAGGCCTCGCAGCGCCCACCCGACACGTTGAAGCTGAACCGGCCCGGCAGGTAGCCGCGCACCTTGGCCTCGGCGGTGGTGGCGAAGAGCTTGCGGATGTTGTCGAACACCCCCGTGTAGGTGGCCGGGTTCGAGCGCGGGGTGCGGCCGATGGGCGACTGGTCCATGTCGATGACCTTGTCGAGCTTCTCGACACCGGTGATGGCCTTGTGCCGACCGGCCGCCACCTTGCTCTTGTAGATGCGCTGCATCAGCACCGGCAGCAGGATGTCGCGTACCAGCGTGCTCTTGCCGCTGCCGCTCACACCCGTGACGGCGACGAAGCAGCCGAGCGGGATCTTCACGTCGAGGTTGCGCAGGTTGTGTTCACGAGCGCCCTTCACCACCAGGTGCTCGCTGCTCGGCTTGCGGCGCTGCTGGGGAACGGGGATGCTGCGCTTGCCGGCCAGGTACTGGCCCGTCACCGAATCGGCGCTCTTCAAGATGCCCTTCACCGGGCCGCTGTACACCACGCTGCCGCCGTGCTCGCCGGCACCGGGGCCGATGTCGACGATCCAGTCGCTCTCGCGGATGGTGTCCTCGTCGTGCTCGACCACCAGCACCGTGTTGCCCAGATCGCGCAGTCGCAGCAGGGTGTCGATGAGGCGCCGGTTGTCGCGCTGGTGCAGGCCGATGGAGGGTTCGTCGAGCACATACAGGGTGCCCACCAGGCCCGAACCGATCTGACTGGCCAACCGGATGCGCTGCGCCTCGCCACCGGCCAGGGTGGCAGCAGCGCGGTCGAGCGACAGGTAGTCGAGCCCCACGTCGAGCAGGAACCCGAGCCGGGCGTTGATCTCCTTGGTGACCCGCTCGGCGATCATGCGGTCGCGCTCGCTCAGCTCCAACTTCGCCAGGAACGCTGCCGACTCACCGATGCTGAGCCGGCACACCTCGGCGATGTGCTTGTCGTTCACCGTCACGGCCAGCGTGGCGGGCTTCAACCGGGCGCCGCCGCACGTCGGGCAGGGCACCTCGCGCATGTAGCCCTCGTACTGCTCGCGGCTCCAGTCGCTCTCGGCTCCCTCGTGACGACGCTTGATCCAGGGCACGACGCCCTCGTACTCGGTGGAGTACTGCCGGGTGCGCCCGTAGCGGTTGCGGTACTTCACCGTCAGGTTGCCCGACACGCCGTGCATGATGATCTTCTGCTGCTTGGCGGTGAGCGTGCGATAGGGCGCGGCGAGATCGATCTCGTACACGTCGGCCACCGCCTCGAGCATGCGGTTGAAGTACTGGGTGTGGGCCGAACGCCATGGGGCGATGGCACCCTCGTTGATGCTGAGGTCGGTGTCGGGCACCAGCAGTTCGGGGTCGACCTCGAAGGTGGTGCCCAGGCCGTCGCACGCCTCGCACGCGCCGTAGGGCGAGTTGAACGAGAAGTTGCGGGGCGCCAGTTCCTCGTAGCTGGTACCGCACGAGGGGCACACGAGATGCTGGCTGAACGTGAGGGTCTCGTCGTCTTGGCCGTCGCGGTTCACCAGCTCCACCTGGGCCACGCCCTCGGCCAGCCGCAGTGCGGTCTCGAGCGAGTCGGTGAGGCGGCGCTCGATGCCATCGCGGCGCACCAGACGGTCGATGATGACCTCGATGTGGTGCTGCTCGTAGCGCGCCAGTCGGTCGGTGCGCTTCAGGAACTCGGCGATGTCGATGACCTCACCGTCGATCCGGGCACGCACGAAGCCCTGCCCGGCCAGGTCCTGCAACAACGTGTCGTACTCGCCCTTGCGGCCGCGCACCACGGGCGCCAGCACCTGGAACCGGGTGCCCTCGGGCAGTTCGAGGATGCGGTCGACGATCTGCTGCGGTGTCTGGCGGGCCAGCCGGGTGCCGTCGTTCGGGCAGTGCTGCACACCGATGCGGGCGTAGAGCAGACGCAGGTAGTCGTAGACCTCGGTGATGGTGCCCACGGTGGATCGCGGGTTGCGACTGGCCGACTTCTGGTCGATGGAGATGGCGGGCGACAGGCCCTCGATCACGTCGACGTCGGGCTTGTCCATCTGCCCCAGGAACTGGCGGGCATATGCGCTGAGGCTCTCGACGTAGCGGCGCTGGCCTTCGGCGTAGATGGTGTCGAACGCCAGGCTGCTCTTGCCCGACCCCGACAGACCGGTGAACACGATCAGCCGGTCGCGCGGCAACTCGACGCTGATGTTCTTGAGGTTGTGCTCGCGCGCGCCACGCACGACGAGTTTGCCGGTGTCGACCTGGGATGGCATCACGGCGAGGCTACCCAGGCCGGAATTGTCCTGGCATGCTCAAGGGTCACACCGAGCGTGCCGATACCCAATCGATGAACGCTGCCGCACTCGCCCCCGCACCCGCTCCGGTCAGTCGCGTGGGTCGCCACCTGCTGCAGTACCTCCACTCGGTCACCTCAGCGCGCTGGACCATCGAGCAGCGGCCACGCGGCGTCGCCTTCCCGGTCACCGA
>JBEICS010000260.1:0-3938 GCA_040383925.1 Acidimicrobiaceae bacterium
TCGGGCTGAACGTGCGCGTGCAGTCGATCCGTCACGCCATCGTGATGGTGGGGTTCGTGCAGGTCCGCCAGCTGGCCGTGCTGCTCACCATGGCGAAGAACAGTCGGGCCATCAGCGATGAGATCATCGTCCTGGCGGCGGTGCGGGCCCAGATGGCCGCTCAGCTCGCCGGCACCAGCGGGCACGGCCCCGGAGCGTTCACCACCGGCCTGCTCTCGGTCATCGACACCGTGTTCGGTGCTCCGATGGACGAACTGCTCACCGGCCTGCCGCTGCCCACCGACGTGCGCGACGCCCTGCTCGACGGCAGCGGCCCACTCGGTGCGCTGATGGACATCGTGTACGCCTTCGAGCGCGCCGACATGGACATGCTCGAACAGTTGCGCCCCGGCGAGGCCGACGCGATCCGCGAGTTCTATGCGAAGAGCGTGGCGTGGGCCGAGAACGTGCGCAGCGAGATGCTCAACAACTGAGCCGGCACGACCCGCCGCCACCGTCACCGGTGGCGAACCGGGTCACTGCATCACGAACTCGACGAAGAACAGGTCGTAGATGACCTCTTCGTACTCGTCGGCCAGACGCTCGATGAGCAGCTTCTTGGCCTCGTCGCGACCTTCGGGGGTCGACAGCACCGACATCGAACTACCCGACAGCGTCGAGACGATGATGTCCTTGGCGGGCGCTGTCTGCAGCGGCGCCTCGGCGGTGACCAGCACATCGGGGCACAGGTTCAGCGCCACGGCGACGCTGAGGTAGTGCCCGTCGGCGAGGTTGAGGTTCATCTTCGGCAGGTCGACCACGTTGGGTACGACGTCGGTGGAGTCGGTGCCCTCCTTGCAGCCCTCGAGCTGCACGATGGTGGTGGTCGTGACCACACCCTCGGCCGCTGCACCGCCACCGCCGAGCTTGTACCCGGCGCCGGCCAGGCCGACGCACAGCAGCACGAGCACGATGAGCTTCTTCTTCGACTTCTTGCCGCCCTCCTCCTCGCCTTCGGCGGGAGCGGCTGCCTTCTTCTTCGCCATGTCGTCATCCGTGAGTCGTGACCACCCGTCCCTGGGTAGGTCTTCCTCTGTGACTGTCCCGGGCGAGACCTCGCGGTGCCAGGATCTCGCCGAACCGGATCAGGGCTCGACGGCGGGCGTGGGGGCTTTGGTCGATCCTGCGTCGTCGGCCGTTTCGCCGCTCGAACCGCCGGCGTCGGCAGCGCTCGCGGCGTCGCCCTCGGCAGCAACCAGGATCGGCTCGAGCGACACGTCGGTGAGCACGATGATCTCGACACGCCGGTTCTTGGCCTGGCCCTCGGCTGTGGCGTTGTCGCCCACCGGGTGCGTGTCGCCGTAGCCCATCGCCGACAGCCGGCCGGGTTCGATACCGGTACCGGCGAGGAAGCGCAACACCGCTGTCGCGCGTGCGGTCGACAGCTCCCAGTTCGACGGGAACCGTGAGGTGGAGATTGGTCGTGAGTCGGTGTGGCCCTCGATGACGACATCGTTCGGGATCATCTTCAAGGCCTCGGCGACGATGCCGAGCACGGTCATGCCGCCGCCTTCCAGCGTTGCCGCTCCGGGATCGAACAGCACGGCGTCGCTGAGCACCGTCACCACCAGACCGCGTCCTTCGAGCGTGAAGTCGAGACCCTGGCCGAGGCCGGCGATGTTCGACTTCGACGTGAGCTGGGCCTCGAAGTCCTGCAGCTTCTCGACAGCCTCCTCGGCCGCCTTCTTCTCGTAGTCCTGGCGGGCCTTCTCGACCTGCATCTCGGTGGGTTCGCCGCCCGCTTTCGGTGGCGCCGCACCGTCGAAGATGCCGTTGCCACCCTCCATCGGGGTGGAACCCGATCCACCGGATCCCACCGACACCATCTGGGCCGAGCCGCCACCGAACTCCTGGCGGAGGCTCTCGGACAGCTTCTTGAACTTCTCGAGGTCGACTCGACCCGTGGCGAACAGGGCGAGGAACATCACCATCAACAGGGTGAGCATGTCGGCGTAGGGGATGACCCACGCCTCGTGGTTCACGTGCTCTTCGTGCTCCTCGTGCTCCTCGTGACGCTTGTGACCGCCACCGCCGCCGTGCCCGCCACCGTGCCCGCCTCCGTGGCCGCTAGCCACCGGATGCCTCGCGGATGGAGGCGGCCTGCTTGGGCGGCAGGTACGACAACAGGGTCTCTTCGATCACGCGCGGGTTCTGGCCACCCTGGATGGCCAAGACGCCCTCCATCACCATTTCCCGCTGAGCGGCCTCCTGGGTGGAGAGCCGCTTCATGCGGTTCGACATCGGCAGCATCACCGCGTTGGCGATGTACACACCGAGGAACGTCGCACAGAATGCGCCGGCGATACCGGCGCCGAGCTTCTCGGGGTTGTTCAGGTTCGCCATCGTCTCGATGAGGCCGATCACGGCGCCGATGATGCCGAAGGTGGGGGCGAAGATGCCGAAGGTCATGCACCACTCGGCGCCCACCTTGTGACGGGCCTTCATCGCCTTGATGTCGGTCTTCATCACCTGCGCCACCGCTTCGGGGTCGCTACCGTCGATCGCGAGTTGCAGCCCACGTTTCATGAAGACGTCGTCGATCGTGCCGACCTCCGACTCGAGGGCGAGCAGGCCTTCGTGACGTGCCTTGCGGGCGAACTCGACCAGACGGTTGATGGTGTCGGACGGACTCGACCCCTTCTTGGGGAACAGGGTCACCATGATCGCCTTGAACACACCGGTGGTCGCCTCGAGTTCGAACGAGGCCATCGTGGCGCCGAGCGCACCGATGATCACCACCAGGAGCGCGGTGATGTTGGTGAGGAGGAAGACCGGGCTGACGTGGTGCGTGATCGCACCGACGAACGTTCCGAACGCAGCAAGAATGAGACCAACGAGTGTTGCCGGCATGGGTCACACCCCCTCGCCCGAGGACACCGGGTCCTCATCGTCGGAGGAGACCACGGTCGGCAGCCCAGGGCTGGCGGCCACGACGTGCACCTGGTTCACCTCGGCCGGCATCGTCGGGTGCTGCTCGCTCACCATGCGGGCCGCCGTGGCGATGACCCGGGCGCGCAGCATGGTGACCTGCTCCATGATCTCTTCGGGTGACTCCACCACTACGTACTCCGTGCCGTTGAGCAGGTGCACGATCGTCTCGTGATGACGGTCGAGTCGCTCGATGTGGTCGGGGTTGATGTACAGGGGGTCGGTCTGGCGAAGCCGCGTGAGGCGGATCATGGGGTGCTCCTCGGTCGCTGGGCGTCCGCGTGCTGACGGTCTCTTGACATTGACTGTGCAGAGCGGACCGAATCGCGCCACCATCTGCCCGAACACACGGGATACCTGCGGCTTTCCGCCATCACCGGACAGTCGTCACCGTGGAACCCGCAGAGGATCTCTCCCACCAGTTGTGGACGATGCGCGAACTGCTCGAGCAGATGGTCTACAAGCTGGAGATGCAGGGCTTGCTGCTCGCCGCGGGCCGCACCCGCTGGCTGCCGTTCCTGAACGCCGAGATCGAGTCGCTGATGGAGGCGGTGAACGCCGTCGATGCTGCTCGTTCGCAGGCTTCGGCGCGGCTGGCCCGCCGCTACGGACTGCGCCCCGACGTCACGCTGTCGGAGCTGCTGCAGTACGTCGAACACCCGTGGGGCCAACTGCTGGCGCAGCACCGTCTGCACCTGGTGTCGCTCCAGTCGGAAGTGGAAGACGTCTCCAACGCCAATCAGGAACTTGCTCGTCGCGGCCTGATGCGGTCGCGCGAGATCATCGCCTCGCTCGGTGAGCAAAGTGTCGACGTGTACGACCCGCGTGGTTACGCCGCGCCCCTCAAGGCATCCGCATTGCGGTTGGATCGGACGGTCTGACGATGCCGAACATCTCGTCGCTCAATACGCCGCTCAGCGCGATGCGCGCCCAGCGGCAGATCCTCGACGTGACGGCACGCAACATCGCCA
>JBEICS010000261.1:0-3900 GCA_040383925.1 Acidimicrobiaceae bacterium
ACCATGTTGGCGAGGAAGAACCCGTCGCCTGCCTGCTGGCGGGCGCGGTCGCTCTGGACGGGCATGTGGGTGAGCGAGGCGTTCGCCCAGATGGCGCCGTCGGCCACCTCGAGGGCGAGGTCGAGCATCTTGTCGCGCAGGGTGGCGAGGTAGAGCGGAGGCAGTTCGCCGGCTGCCCGGCCCGCGGCGCGGATGCCCTCCACGTAGGCCCGCATGTCGGCGAGTGGTCGACCGGTGGCGATGCCCAATCGCTCCATGGCCGGTTCGTGGCTCACGCCGAGGCCGAGGCGGAACCGGCCGCCGCTCACCTCGGCCAGATGCCCGGCGGTGACGGCCACCTCGGCGGGATGGCTGTGGTAGATGGGCTGGATGCTCGTCCAGAAGGCGATGCGCGACGTGACGTGGGCCAGCGAGCCGCACAGAGCGAGGTTGCCGTGGATGCCGGGGCTGGCGAGTCCGGCGAAGCCGAGGCGGTCGGCCTCGGCCGCCACCTCGAGCAGGGCGTTGCGCTTGGTGGGTACACCGATGACCGACAGGGCGGGCAGACGAGACATGCGGCCGACGGTAGCCTGCCTGCCGTGAGCGACCGGCCGTCGAACGGGGGAGAGGGTTCGGCGCCTGCAGCTCGCGCGGTGCCCACTCGCCGCGGGCCACTGCGGGTCGGCATGGTGTGCCCGTACAGCCTGTCGGTGCCCGGCGGGGTGCAGGCGCAGGTGATGGGCCTGTCGGGTGTGCTGCGATCGATGGGCGTGGAGGTACGCGTCCTCGCCCCGTGCGACGGGCCGCCGCCGGCCACGTTCGTCACCCCGCTCGGCAACAGCCTGCCCACGGCCGGCAACGGCTCGGTCGCTCCGCTCGCCCCCGATCCGTCGTGCCAACTGCGCACCATCCGGGCGCTCGCCGACGAGGCGTTCGACGTGATCCATCTGCACGAGCCGCTCGTGCCGGGCCCCACACAGACGGCACTGGTGTTGAACTCGGCGCCCATCGTCGCCACGTTCCACGCCGCCGGCGACAGCATGGCGTACCGCTATCTCCGCCGGCCGGTGGCCCAGATGGCCGAACGCATCGACCACCGTGTTGCGGTGTCGAAAGATGCCCAGTTGCTCGCCCAGCAGTACATCGGTGGTCAGTACGAGGTGTTGTTCAACGGCGTCGAGCTCGACGAGTACCGCACCGGTGTGGTGGCTCCGGCGCCCGGACCGACGATCTTCTTCCTGGGTCGGCACGAGGAACGCAAGGGGCTCGGGGTGCTGCTCGAGGCGTTGCAGGTGCTGCCTGCCGACGTGACGGTGTGGGTGGCGGGCACCGGGCCCGACACCGAGGCGCTCCAGGCGCGCTATCGCGACGACCGGCGCATCGTCTGGCTCGGCAGGGTGAGCGAGGACGACAAGGTCGAGCGCATGCGCGCCGCGACGGTGTTCTGCGCACCGTCGTTGCATGGCGAGTCGTTCGGCGTCGTCCTGGTCGAGGCGATGGCGGCAGGAACCGCGGTGGTGGCGAGTGGCCTCGACGGGTACCGCAACGTGGCCACCGATGACGTCGACGCGGTGCTGGTCGAGCCGGGCGATGTCGCCGCCCTGGCTCAGGCGCTGTCGCGTGTGCTGGCCGACCCGCGACTGCGCGAGCGACTGGTGGCGGCTGGAAGCCGTCGGGCCGACGACTTCTCGATGACGGCGCTCGCCCAGCGGTACGTGGCGCACTACGAGCGCCTGGCTGCCACCGGTCTGGCCCTCCACGAGCGACCGAGGGGTCGCCGATGGTCCCGTATGCTCGACAAGGCTGTGGTGCCGCGTCTCGCCCGTGCCTCGGCGTTCATCGATCGGAGCAGTTCATGACCTGGATCATCGTCGTCGCCGTCGTCGTCGTGCTGGCCCTGGTGGTCATCGGTCTCTACAACGGCCTCGTCCGGGCCCGCAACCAGGTCGACAACGCCTGGTCGCAGATCGACGTGCAGCTGAAGCGACGGATCGACCTCATTCCCAATCTGGTCGAGACGGTGAAGGGCTATGCCGCCCATGAGAAGGAAACCCTCGAGGCGGTCGTGCGGGCCAGGAACGCCGCCATTGCGGCTCCTGCCGGCGACCCGCACGCCCAGGCCGCTGCCGACAACCAGATCACCGGTGCGCTGCGTCAGTTGTTCGCTCTCGGCGAGGCATACCCCGACCTGAAGGCCAACCAGAACTTTCTCGCTCTCCAGGAAGAACTCACGGCCACCGAGGGTCGGGTCGCCTATGCGCGGCAGTTCTACAACGACTCCGTGCTGGGCTACAACAACAAGCTGCAGACGTTCCCCACGGTGGTCCTGGCGGGCATGTTCAACTTCGCCACGCGCGAATACTTCGAGGCCGACGGGGCAGATCGTGCTGCGCCGACGGTGCAGTTCTGACCCGAACCGCACCGCCCACCCATGACGGGCGCCGGGCAGTGCCCGCGTTCGCCTCTCGTCGGCCGTTACCCTGGTTCTCCTGATGTTCGAACTCATCCGCGCCAATCGCCGCAAGAGCGCCGCACTCATCGTCGGTTTCGTCGTCCTGCTGGCCCTGGTGGGGGCAGCGGTCGGGGTGCTCACCGGTCACGGTCTGATGGGCACCATCGTCGCGCTGGTCATCTCGGGTGTCATCGCCTTCGGCTCGTACTGGAAGGCCGACTCCATCGCGCTGGCCGTCAGCCGGGCCCGTCCTGCCGACCCACAGGAGTTCCAGCGCCTCCACAACCTCGTCGAGGGACTGTGCATCGCCAGCGGCCTGCCCAAGCCGCGCATCTACATCATCGACGACCCGGCCCCGAACGCCTTCGCCACCGGGCGCGATCCGCGCCACGCCGCCATCGCTGTCACCTCGGGTCTGCTCGAGAAGCTGAACCGGGTAGAACTCGAAGCTGTGGTGGCGCACGAGCTCGCCCACATCCGCAACTACGACATCCTCGTGTCGACCCTCGCGGTCACGCTGGTGGGTGGTGTTGCCATCCTCGCCGACACCGCCATCCGGCTGATGTGGTGGAACGGTGGACGCGTGCCCCGCGAGGGCGATCGCGAAGACGGCAGCAACCCGCTCGCCTACTTCGGTTTCGCGTTGCTCATCGTGGCGCCACTGCTCGCCAAGGTGATGCAGGCCACCATCAGCCGTCGACGTGAAACCCTCGCCGATGTGACCGCCTGCCAGATGACCCGCTACCCACCCGGGCTCATCGCGGCGCTCGAGAAGCTCCGCGACGACACCACCGTCACCCATTCCGCGTCCACCGCCACCGCACATCTCTGGATCGAGCAGCCGATGTCCGGAGTGGGCGACGCCGGTCGACTCGGTGGCATCCATCGCCTGTTCGACACCCATCCACCGCTCGAGGAGCGCATCGCACTGCTGAGGGAACTGTGAACCGAACTCGATCTGTGGTCATCGGCCTGGTGGCCGCTGCGCTCGTCAGTGCGTCCTGCAGTGGCGACGGCGACACTGCTGCCGACACCACGACGCCCGCCACCACGGCGGCCCCCACCACCACCACGGTGGCACCCACCACCACCGAGGCCCCGGCCACCACCGCTGCGCCCACCACCGAGGCGCCCACCACCACGGTGGCCGTGGTGCCGCCGATGCCGCTCACCGGGCTGCCCATCCCGAACGATCTGCTGCCGTTGCGGCGGGCCCTCGTGGTGAAGATCGACAACCACCCCCAGGCACGGCCCCAGTTCGGTCTGAACGCTGCCGACATCGTGTTCGAGGAGAATGTCGAGAACCTCACCCGGTTCGCGGCGGTGTTCCACAGCCAGGACGTCGACCGTGTAGGCCCCATCCGCTCGGGTCGCACCCAGGACATTTCCCTGCTCGGGTCGCTCAACAAGCCGTTGTTCGCCTGGAGCGGTGGGAACGGCAACGTCACGGCAGCGGTGAAGGCCAGCGA
>JBEICS010000262.1:0-3856 GCA_040383925.1 Acidimicrobiaceae bacterium
GGACCGGGTAACACGCCCGACCCGGGCCCGCTCACCTGGGGCCGGCCGGGCTTCTGGCAGCAGTGGCGCGCCGAGCACGAGGCCACCCGCAACGCGGTGGCCCTCACCGACATGAGCTTCATGGCCACCTTCCGCGTGCAGGGCCGCGACGCGGGTGCGCTGCTCGACGAACTGTCGGCCAACGCCGTGAACGGCGACGTCGGCCGCATCACGTATACGCAGTGGCTCGATGCACGCGGCCTGCTGCAGGCCGACCTCACGGTGACCAAGATCGCCGACGACGACTTCCTCGTGGTGGCCACCGACACCGCGCACCGGCACGTCGAGTGGTGGATGCGGCGCCACATCGGCGAACGGCACGTGTTCGTCACCGATGTCACCGGCGGGTCGGCGCAGATCAACGTACAGGGGCCGCTGTCGCGCACGCTGCTGCAGGGCCTCACCTCGGTCGACCTGTCGAACGACGCCTACCCGTTCCGCACCGCCCGCCACATCGACATCGGCTTCGCCCGGGTGCTGTGCGCACGCATCACCTACGTGGGCGAGCTGGGCTACGAACTGCACGTCGCCAGCGAACAGGCCGCCCACGTGTACAGCCGCCTGGTCGCCGCCGGTGCCGAGGTGGGGTTGCGCCACGCCGGCCTGAAGGCGCTCGGCAGCCTGCGCATGGAGAAGGGCTACCGCGACTACGGCCACGACATCGACAACACCGACAGCGTGCTGGAAGCCGGCCTCGGGTTCGCGGTGGCGCTCGACAAGCCCGGCGGGTTCATCGGCCGCGACGCTGTCGTTGCACAGAAGGCCGCCGGCCCGCTGACCAAGCGCCTGCTGCAGGTGCGCCTCACCGACCCCGAGGCGATGCTGTACCACGCCGAGGTGGTGCACCGCGACGGCCGCGCCCTGGGCTACGTGCGCGCCGCCAGCTACGGCCACACGCTGGGCGGCGCCGTGGGCCTGGCGATGGTGGAGGCCGACGAGCCGATCACGAACGAGTTCGTCACCACCGGCACCTGGGAGGTCGACGTGGCAGGCCGCCTGGTGCCTGCCGTCGCGTCGCTGCGGCCGATGTACGACCCGGACAACGCTCGCATCCGCGCCTGAGTACTGTCGCCGCCATGCGCATCCACGGACCGGAACGACTGGCCGGTCAAGGCCTCGACAGCGAGCAGACCGAGTCGGGCAACCGGGCCATCCACGCCCTCCTCACCGACCCCGGTGTAGGCGAGCAGGTCGACTTGGTGTTCACCTGGCGCGGCGACGATGCGGCCGACGGCGCGTACGAGGTGTGGTCGGCGCGGGGCATGGTGCGCTTCCGGCGGCTCATCGCCGACGACGGCTCGCTGACGTTCGAGGTGCTCGACACCGTCGGCACGAACCCCGTGGAGCAGCAGGACGGTCTCGCCCTGGCGACGCTGGCGGCCGAGTGCGACGCGGCGCGAGCGGGTGGCTTCGACGCCGACGACCCCGCCCGGCGCTTCATCGCCCCCGAACAGCAGACCTACCCGTTCGCCTACGAGCGCATCGCCCAGCTGTTCGACTCGCCCCACGCCCCCGACCTGGCAGTGTCGCCGCGCGACTGGTGCTCGGGCAGCCAGCCGGGCACGCACGGCGCGCTGCACGTGCGCCAGGCCCGTGCACCGCTGTGGCTCAGCGGCCCCGGGGTGCGTGTGGGCCATCACCCGTTCGCCGTGCGATCCATCGACATCGCCCCCACCTGCCTTGCGGCGCTGGGCTTCCCGCTGGTCGACGGCGCCGATGCCACGGGCCGCACCGCGAGCGAGCGGGGCGTGGAACCCGACGTGTACCTGGCCCGCCAGGACGGCCGCGTGGTGGCCGAGTCGCTCGACCCCGCCGGCCCGCCACCCAGCCGGCTGTACGTGTTCCTGCTCGATGGCCTGCACCAGACCGAACTGAACGACCGCCTCGAACGCGACCCCGACGCGCTACCCAACCTGCGCCGCCTGCGCGAGCGGGCCGCGCAGTTCGACGGCGGGTCGATCGTGAACTTCCCGTCGATCACCTGGCCCAGCCACACAGCGATTGCGACCGGAACCTGGTGTGGGCACCACGATGTCGTCAATCCCAGCTACTACCTGCGCGACGAGGCCCGCACGGTGTCGCCGCAGGGTGCGCAGGTGGGCACCGAGGTGTACGCCAGCACTGCGGTCGAGAGTCTGTACGAGGCATTCCACCGGGTCGATCCCGGCTGCATGACCGCGGCCATCCACGCCCCGTTCGGCAGGTCGGCGCGTCATGCCGTCCTGGAGGGACGCAACCTGTGCGACCGCGCCCGGCTGAAGGTGCTGACGGCCGACCTCGCCGCCGACCAGCACCCGCGCTGGGCGGGCGAGCACCCGGCCGTGGCCGCCGAGAGCCTGCTCGACACCCGTGGCCTGGCCCAGGTGATCGACCTGTTCACGGGCGAGGGCGCCGTGCCGCCCCGCTTCGTGTACCACGAGCTCGCCCTCACCGACGGCGCCGGCCACGACTACGGCCCGCACCACGACGGCCTGGCCGATGCCCTGGCCGAGAGCGACCGCCGCATCGGCCGGGTGCTGGCGGTACTCGACGACCTCGGCCTGTTCGACGAGACGCTGTTCGTGGTGAGCGCCGACCACGGCATGGCCCCGCAGGACATCGCCCTGCGCGCGAACCCCACCGCCCACGTGCTCGACGTCGGCCTCGAGGCCGTGGTGAACGAACCGATGATCTGGCTGCGCGACCTGGCCGTGGTGGCCGAACGCGCCGCCGACGGGCGCACGGCGCGGGTGCTCGTGAGCGACAACGACGCCGACGAGTCGGGCGAGCGGCCACCGTTCGAGGGCGCCGACGTGGTGGTGGAGGGCCATCGCCCAGGCGCAGCGCCACGCGAGTTGGCCCGCGGCCGCACCGACCGCTTCGGCGTGTTCGGCTTCGCCACCCCCAGCGACCTCGAGTCCTCGACGATCGGGGTCCGCATCACGGCAACCGGCCGGAATCCACGCCACCTGCTGCTCGACGGGACGATGCTCACCATCGACCTGCGGAATGTGCTCTACGGGGTGTCGTGACGTACCCTGCGTGATACCCTGGGGGGTATGTGCAGACGAGTGACGTGCAAACAGTGCGGCAAGCCCGACTGGGCCGGCTGCGGAGCCCACGTCGAGCAGGTGCTCGGCGATGTTCCCAACGCGCAGCGGTGCCAGTGCCGCACCAGCCCACCGCAGCGGGCGCCGAAGGCGGAACGGGCACCGGGCTTCTGGCGTCGCCGGCGCACCTGACAGGCCACCACCTGCCAGGCCACCACCTGGCAACATGACCCGATGCGACAACTGTTCACCGGTGGGCGGGTGTTCACCGCGGTGCGCGGATCGTTGTGGGCCGAGGCACTGGTCGTCGACGGGGCGCACATCGCCTTCGTCGGCAACGCCGCTGACGCCGCTCGGTTCGCGGGCGCCGATGCCGACCTGATCGACCTCGACGGCGGGGTCGTCGTGCCCGGGTTCGTCGACGCCCACGCGCACGTCGTGGGCACCGGCGCCACGCTCGCCAAGGCCCAGTTGCGTGACGCCGCGTCGCTCGACGCCATCCTCGGCGAACTGCGCGCGTGGTCCGCCGCCAACCCCGACGAGCCGCGGGTGCTGGGCGTGTCGTGGGTGTACGACGCCGTGCCCGGAGGACGGCCCACCCGGCAGATGCTCGACACGGCGTTTCCCGACCTTCCCGTCTACCTCGAGGCCAACGACTTCCACTCCACGTGGGTGAACACCGCGGCACTCCGCGAGATGGGCATCACCTCCGACACCCCCGACCCCGTGGGAGGCGAGGTGGTGCGCGACCCGATCACCCGCGAGGCCACGGGCTGGCTGCTCGAGAC